>NZ_JBEXFQ010000010.1:0-232359 GCF_040606855.1 Nocardia sp. NPDC005366 | reverse complement strand
CCGTTTGTCTCGCGTCCGAGTGGTCGAGACTTGCGCCTTCGGCGCATGCGCTTCGACCACTCGGACGCGAGACGGGCCGCGAACGGGCGCTCGTAAGACTCGCGCCGTGGGTGGGCCCGCAGGTCCGTCAGCTCGCCTGTTTCGATAGCCTCGAGCCGGGCGCTTGTAAGAAAGACTCGCGCTTGTTCGGTTATCTCGGGGGCCGGTGGGCTTGGGTCGTCCGTGGGATTGCCGGAACGCGATGCGCGCGGGGCGGGTGAGCACCCGATGCGGTGCGTCTACGGGGGTCGGGTAGGCTGGCTCCTCGGGTTTGCTGCGGTCCGCGGTGGCGCCCTCCCGGAATTCCGGAAAATCGAGCGCGGAACTGAAAATAGGAGTGGATGCCGCATGGCGTTGACCACCGAGCAGAAGTCGGCCATTCTCAAGGAATACGGCCTGCACGAAACGGACACCGGTTCGCCCGAGGCGCAGATCGCGCTGCTTTCCAAGCGCATCTCGGACCTGACCGAGCACCTCAAGGTTCACAAGCACGACCACCACACCCGCCACGGTCTGCTGGCCCTGATCGGCCGTCGCCGTCGGCTCTCGAAGTACCTGCAGGCCAACGACATCGAGCGCTACCGCACGCTGATCGAGCGCCTCGGCCTCAGGCGGTAATCTCGGCGGCCGGGGCCGCGGGTTCGCGGCCCCCCTTTGTCTCGCGTGCGAGTGGTCGAGACTCGCGCCTTCGGCGCATGCGCTTCGACCACTCGCACGCGAGACGGGCCGCGAACGGGTCGCTCGTAAGACCCGCTCCGGGCGGGGTCGGGTGTGGTGCGGGCGGACTGAAGACTCGCAGGTCGGCGCTTTTCCTGACTTGTGTCGATGGGGCTGCGCCACGCTGCCGCCGAGGCGTTGGTAACACGGCCGACGGGGAGACGTACAATCACCCCGTTGGCTATTTGTGTATGTGGGGTTGGCTCGCCGTGGCGTTCGCGTAAACGGTCGTCGCAACGGCACGCCCCCGTACATCGACAACACAGCCGTAGGCACCCGTCGCGTGGCGTCGGTCTTCGGTAGTGGCTCCTCGGTTGTCCCGACGGGCTTCGATCGATGACCGCCTCCGCGTCGCCGCTTCCAAGGGGAAACGGCCGGGTGTGCGCGTCGCGACCAGGTGGTTGCCGCGCGTCCGTATCCGGTACGGCTGACGACAGCCGGGTCGCATTCACGAGGGTGCGCTGGACCCGGCGAGACGAGAGGTTGAGAGAAGAGAATGTCCGAAACAACTGAACGCAAGTCCACGGCCATCGAGGTCGAACCCGGTGTATTCGAATCCGTCGCCCTGATCGACAACGGCAGCTACGGCACCCGCACCGTTCGCTTCGAGACCGGCCGTCTGGCTCGCCAGGCCGCCGGATCCGTCGTCGCCTACCTGGACGACGAGACCATGCTGCTGTCGGCCACCACGGCGGGCAAGCATCCGAAAGAACAGTTCGACTTCTTCCCGCTGACGGTGGACGTCGAAGAGCGCATGTACGCCGCGGGCCGCATACCCGGCTCGTTCTTCCGTCGCGAGGGCCGCCCCTCCACCGACGCGATCCTCACCTGCCGCCTGATCGACCGTCCGCTGCGTCCGTCCTTCGTCGACGGCCTGCGCAACGAGATCCAGGTCGTGGTCACGGTCATGAGCCTCGATCCCAACGACCTGTACGACGTGGTCGCGATCAACGCCGCGTCCGCGTCCACCCAGTTCGCGGGTCTGCCGTTCTCCGGTCCGGTCGGTGGCGTCCGTGTCGCGCTGATTCCCGACCATGATGCGCACTCCGCAGGCTCCGCGCGCGGCGGCCAGTGGGTCGCGTTCCCGACCGTCGAGCAGCTCGAGGGCGCCGTGTTCGACATGGTCGTCGCGGGCCGCGTCGTCGAATCCGGCGATGTCGCGATCATGATGGTCGAGGCGGAGGCCACCGACAAGGTCATCGCGCTGATCGAGGGCGGCGCGCAGGCGCCGACCGAGGCCGTGGTGGCCGAGGGCCTCGAGGCCGCCAAGCCGTTCATCGCCAGGCTCTGCCGCGCGCAGGCCGACCTCGCCGAGCTGGCCGCCAAGCCGACCGGAGAATTCCCGCTGTTTCCGCCGTACGGCCCCGACGTGTTCGAGGCTGTGGAGGGTACGGCCAAGCGTGAGCTGAACGAAGCGCTGAGCATCGCCGACAAGCAGACGCGCGAGGCGAAGATCGATGAGATCAAACTCGAGGTGCTCTCGCGCCTCGGCGACGATTTCACAGGCCGCGAGAAGGAACTGGGCGCCGCGTTCCGCTCGGTCACCAAGAAGCTTGTGCGCCAGCGCATCCTGACCGACGGCTTCCGCATCGACGGTCGCGGTCTGGCCGATATCCGCGCGCTGTCCGCCGAGGTCGCGGTGGTTCCGCGCGCCCACGGTTCGGCGCTGTTCGAGCGTGGCGAGACCCAGATCCTCGGCGTCACCACCCTCGACATGGTGAAGATGGCGCAGCAGGTCGATTCGCTCGGCCCGGAGACCTCCAAGCGCTACATGCACCACTACAACTTCCCGCCGTACTCCACCGGTGAGACCGGTCGCGTCGGTTCGCCCAAGCGTCGCGAGATCGGTCACGGCGCGCTGGCCGAGCGGGCGCTGATGCCGGTGCTGCCGAGCCAGGAGGAGTTCCCGTACGCCATCCGTCAGGTCTCGGAGGCGTTGAGCTCCAACGGTTCCACCTCGATGGGTTCGGTCTGCGCCTCCACCCTGTCGCTGCTGAACGCCGGTGTGCCGCTCAAGGCGCCGGTCGCCGGTATCGCGATGGGTCTGGTCTCCGACACCGTGACCAACGACAAGGGCGAAGACGAGATCCGCTACGTCGCGCTGACCGACATCCTCGGCGCCGAGGACGCTTTCGGCGATATGGACTTCAAGGTCGCCGGCACCCGTGATTTCGTCACCGCGCTGCAGTTGGACACCAAGCTGGACGGCATCCCCTCGCAGGTGCTGGCCGGTGCGCTGAGCCAGGCGCACGACGCGCGCACCACCATCCTGGACGTGATGGCCGAGGCCATCGCCACCCCGGACGAGATGAGCCCGTACGCGCCGCGCGTCACCGCGATCAAGATCCCGGTCGACAAGATCGGCGAGGTCATCGGCCCCAAGGGCAAGGTGATCAACCAGATCACCGAGGAGACCGGCGCCAACATCTCCATCGAGGACGACGGCACGGTTTTCGTCGGCGCGACCGACGGCCCGTCGGCGCAGGCCGCGATCGACGCGATCAACGCCATCGCCAACCCGCAGTTGCCGAAGGTCGGCGAGCGTTTCCTCGGCACGGTCGTCAAGACCACTGCCTTCGGCGCGTTCGTCTCGCTGCTGCCCGGTCGCGACGGTCTGGTCCACATCTCGAAACTCGGCAACGGCAAGCGTGTCGCCAAGGTCGAGGACGTGGTGAACGTCGGAGACAAGCTGCGCGTCGAGATCGCCGATATCGACAATCGCGGCAAGATTTCCCTGGTGCCTGTCGACGAGACCGCGGACGAGCCTGCCGCCGCGGAAACCGTTGATGCGGGCGTCGGCGGGACCGAGTAGTACTTGTCTCTGTGACGAAGAAGAAAACGGCAACCCCTCTGCTCCACGACGAGCAGGGGGGTTCGTCACTACAGCTGCGATCCGATGATTCGGTGCGTTCCGTCGGCGAGGACACCGGGGTGCGGCGCACCGTGCTTCCCGGCGGCCTGCGGGTGGTCACCGAGCATGTGCCCGGCGTCCGTTCCGCCTCCATCGGAGTGTGGGTCGGTGTCGGTTCGCGCGATGAGGGCCCCACCGTCGCGGGTGCGGCGCATTTCCTGGAACATCTGCTGTTCAAGGCGACTCCGACGCGTTCGGCGCTCGATATCGCCGAGTCGATGGATGCGGTCGGCGGGGAGCTCAACGCGTTCACCGCGAAGGAACAGACCTGCTACTACGCCCATGTCCTCGACGAGGATCTGCCGCTGGCCGTCGATCTGGTCTCCGATGTGGTGCTCAACGGACTGTGCCGTTCGGCGGATGTGGATGTCGAACGCCAGGTGGTGCTCGAAGAGATCGCCATGCGTGACGACGATCCCGAGGATCTGGTCGGCGACGCGTTCCTGTCGGCGCTGTTCGGCGATCATCCGATCGGCCGGCCGGTGATCGGTTCGGTCGAATCCATCGAATCCATGCACGCCGGGCAATTGCGCTCGTTCCATCTGCGGCGTTACCGGCCGGATCGGATGGTCGTCGCGGTGGCGGGCAATGTCGAACACGATCACACCGTCGAGTTGGTGCACCGGGCATTCGAGAATCGGCTCGACCTGTCGGCCGAACCCGCTCGTCGGCGTGAGGGCCGGTTCCGGCCGCAGGGCGCGCCCGAATTGCAGTGGACTCATCGCGACAGCGAACAGGCGCATCTCGCCTTCGGCGTACGGGCGTTCGGCAGGCACGAGGGCGAGCGGCGCTGGCCGCTGTCGGTGCTCAACACCGTGATCGGCGGCGGGCTGAGTTCTCGCCTGTTCCAACGGATCCGGGAGGAACGAGGGTTGGCGTACTCGGTGTACTCCAGCGTCGACACCTTCGCCGACACCGGCGCGTTCTCGGTCTACATCGGTTGCCAGCCCGAGAATCTGGGCCGGGTGGCGGCACTCGCCCGCGGCGTGCTGGAGGAGGTCGCGGCCGACGGCATCACCGACGCCGAATGCGCCCGCGCCAAGGGTTCGCTGCGCGGGGGATTGGTACTTGGCCTCGAGGATTCCGCGTCCAGGATGAATCGCATCGGCCGCAGCGAACTGAGCTACGGTAACCACCGCAGTGTCTCCGACACCCTGGCACGTATCGACGCGGTGACCACCCACGAGGTGACGGCGATCGCGAAAACCCTGCTCTCCCGGCCCTTCGCGGCCTCGGTCGCGGGACCGTACCGGCGGACGCGGGAACTGCCCGCCGCGGTTCGGCGGTTGGTCGAGCACTGATCCCCCGGGCGTTCTCCCGCGGCGTTCCCGTAATACCCGTTCGCTGAAGGGGATACGGCGGGGCGCACGCGGTGGGCCGTGTTCGCGCGGTGCTGGTCACCGTGCCGCGCGCGTATCCGAGGAATGTCACCGGGGGAGTTGTGCAGCAGGTCGACGCCGTAGTCGCGCGGGCGCGCGTGGCCAGGGATGTGGGGCGGCCGGAGCAGGCGCGCGAGTTGCTCGGAGCGGCGCTCGTGCGAGCGCCGCAGGATCCGACCCTGCTGGCGGAGATCGCCGATGTCAGCTACTCGCCGCGGCGTTTCGACGATGCGCTGCGCTACGCCGGTCAGGCGATCGCGGTGGCGCCGCACCTGGCGGGTCCGCACGTCACCGCGGCCCTGACCTACGACGTGTTCTACCGCCACGACGACGCGCTACGGCACGCGCGCCTGGCGGTCCGGCTCGAACCGCACGACCTGGACGCGCTGCTCGCGCTCGCCTTCGTGATCGTGACGGTCGGCGCGGCGCTCGGGCTCGGCGTGATCGTCGTGCTGTGGCACTGGTCGCGACAGCCCGCGGCGTTCTGGGTGCTGGTCACCGTGCTGTGCGTCATCGCGCTCACGTTGCTACTGGAAACGCTGATCGCGCTGTGCGCCGATCTGCCTCGGCGGGTGCGATGGATTCCGGTGCTCGTCGCCGCCGTGCCGATCGCGGTCGTATGTGGCGGGTTGTGGTGGGGCGCGCACGAGGTGATGTCGGAACCGTTCCGCAGTGCGGAACGTCTGCCGCGTCCGAGCGTCCCGCGATTCACCCCGAAGCCGCTGCCCACGATGCCGTCGTTCCGAGTCACGGTGCCCACTACGCCGCCGCCACCTCCGGGCGATCGCTGAGGACGGACGGCGCGCACCGGGACCACGGAATTTCGCGACGTTCGATCGTCAGCGCCGAGAGCTGCCCGCCGGACAGCCGTTCGACCGGGCGTTGGTTCGCTCGGCGTTGGTTCGGTCGGTGTCGGTTCGGTGGATATCAGCCCGGTTCGCGGCGTCGATGATCGCGGGCAGCACACCGGGAAGCGCCCGGTCGAGGTCGTCGGTGCGCAGCCGCTGACAGGTCTGACCGTCGATGAGCAGCCGCTCGACGACCCCGGCCTCGCGCAGGATCTTGAAGTGATGGGTCGCGGTGGATTTGTTGATGACTTCGTAGAGCGCGGCACAACGCACGGCGGTGCCCGCATTGCTCAGTCGACGCACCATCTCCAGCCGGACAGGATCCTGTAGAGCGGCCAGGACGGTGGGTAGCGGCGCGACCGGAGGAGCTTTTTCATTAGCATCGCTCATGATCTACCTCACTCGGGAGTTTGATGACCTTCGAACCGGCTGTATGGTCGAGTCTGGTTCGATCGTCATCAAACCTACCTGATCGGAGTTGTCCATGACAGCAACTGCGGTGGTACCCGCCGAAGGGCAGACCACGCAGCGATGGGCCTACGCACTGGTGCTCGCCGCGACCGGCGTCGCCCTCGGCGTCTCCGGGGTACCCGCGCCGCTCTACGGCATCTACGAGACCCAATGGCGCCTCTCGCCGCTCACCACCACCATCGTGTTCGCGGTCTACGCGTTCGCAGCGCTCGGCGCGGTGCTGGTATCCGGCCGTATCTCCGACGTGGTCGGGCGCAAACCGGTACTGCTCGGCGCGTTCGCCACCATGATCGCCGGACTGGTCGTCTTCGTGCTCGCCGATTCGGTGCCGATGTTGTTGCTGGCCAGGGCCCTACACGGGATCGCGGTCGGCGCGACCGTGGTCTCGGGCGCGGCGGCGCTGCTGGATCTGCGCCCGCACCGGGGCGCGCGGTCGGGACAGCTCAGCGGGGTCGCGTTCAATATCGGTATGGCCGTGGCTATTCTGGGCTCCGCGCTGCTCGCGCAGTACGCGCCCTATCCGCTGCGAACGCCGTATGTGGTGGTCACGGTGCTCTGCCTGGTCATCGGAGTCGGTGTGCTGGCGCTGCGCGAACCGCACGCGGCCCGGGTGTCGGGGCCGATCCGGTTCGCCAGACCCGCTGTTCCGCAGGAGATTCGGGCTGATTTCTGGTTCTCCGCGATCGGGGTCATGGCGGCCTGGTCGGTACTGGGCGTGCTGCTGTCGCTGTACCCCTCGTTGGCCGCGCAACAGACCGGCATCCACAATCTCGTCTTCGGCGCAGCGGTCGTCGCCTCCACCGCGATCGCGGGCGCGGCGGTGCAGATCGTCGCTACGCGGGTGCCGGCTCGCTTGGCCGCGATCGTGGGCGATACCGGCATGGCTGTCGCATTGCTGCTCACGATTCCGGCGCTCGGCACCCACAACGGCTTCGTGGTGCTGGCCGCGGGTGTCGTCCTCGGCGCGACCTTCGGCCTGGGGTTCGGCGGCTCACTGCGCCACCTGTCGGATGTGGTTCCACACCACAAGCGGGGCGAGACGATGTCGGCCTACTACCTGCTGGCGTACACGGCCATGGCGTTGCCGACGATTCTCGCTGGCTGGGCGGCGACCACCTGGGGGCTGCGGACGGTATTCCCCTGGTTCGTCGGCGTGGTGGCACTCGCCTGCCTGATCGCGGCCGGACTCGGGCTGCGACGCGATCGGCGGGTCGCACCGGCGGACGACCCGCGAGCCGGCGTCTGATCAGCGGTCCGAGATCGTCACTTCGACGGTGTCGGCTCGCGCGTCACCCTCGCGCGGTAGCGTCGCGGGAATGAGGATTCGTGGTGCGGTTCTGGAGCGGATCGCGGCGCCCGCGCCGTTCGCCGATTCGACGCCGATCCGGATATGCGATCTGGAGCTCGGTGATCCGGGGCCCGGTGAGTTGTTGATTCGTATCGAGGCGGCCGGGCTGTGCCATTCGGATCTGTCCGTGGTGGACGGTAATCGGGTACGCCCGGTGCCGATGCTGCTCGGGCACGAGGCGGCCGGTCGGGTCGAGGCGGTCGGGCCGGGCGACAGCGATATCGCCGTCGGTCAGCGGGTCGTGATGACGTTCCTGCCGCGCTGCGGCGAATGCGCGGGCTGTGCGAGTAACGGACGTACACCGTGCGGTACTGGCAGTGTGTCGAACAATGCCGGTGAGCTGTTGAACGGCGGGAGAAGGTTACGCCGCGACGGCACACCGGTCCATCACCACCTCGGCGTATCCGCGTTCGCGACGCACGCGGTGGTCGACCGGCGCTCGGTGGTTCCCGTCGATGACGATGTGCCGCCGGAGGTGGCGGCGGTCCTCGGCTGCGCGGTGCTCACCGGAGGTGGGGCCCTGCTGAATTCGGCGTCGCCCGGCCCCGGTGACCGGGTGATGGTGGTCGGGCTCGGCGGAGTCGGGATGGCGGCGGTGCTGGTCGGCGTCTCACTCGGCGGTGAGGTGATCGCCGTCGACACCGTGCCCGAAAAGCTCGCGCTGGCAAAGGAACTCGGCGCGACCGCCGCCTACACCCCGGCGGAACTCGCCGAGCGCGGCGTGCAGGCGGAGATCGTCGTCGAGGCCGCGGGCAATATCCGGGCCTTCGAGACCGCGGTCGCCGCGACCGCACCCGGCGGCACCACCGTCACCGTCGGCCTGCCCGCACCCGACGCGATGGCGAGTATTTCCCCGTTGGCCCTGGTCGCTCAGGGACGTTCGATCGTCGGCAGCTACCTGGGGTCGGCGGTGCCGTCGCGGGATATCCCCGAATACGTCCGCATGTGGCGCGAGGGCAGACTGCCGGTCGAGCGCCTGGTGTCCTCGCATATCGGGCTCGAGCAGATCAATCACGCCATGGACGAACTCGCCGCGGGTCACGCGTTGCGCCAGGTGATCGTCTTCGACTGAGCCGGACCGCTCGGATCGGGATCCGCCGTGTTCGTGTGCGCGCGGTGGATCACCGCGTGGCGAATCACCGCGTGGCGAATCACCGCGTGGCGAATCACCGAAGGGCGGCAGCCGAAGACGCACCGTGCCCAATTAGGCTGAGGTCACGTCAGCGAAAGAGGAGGTGCGGTGACCATTCGGGTCGGAGTGCTGGGAGCACAAGGGAAAGTCGGTCAGGCGATCTGCGCTGCGGTGCGGGCCGCGGCCGATCTGGAACTGGTCGCCACCGTCGACAAGGACGACGCGCTGGAGACGTTCGCCGAATCCGAGGCCGAGGTGGTCGTCGACTTCACCCACCCCGACGTCGTCATGGGGAACCTGCGATACCTGGTCGAACATGGCATTCACGCGGTGGTCGGCACCACCGGATTCGACGCCGATCGGCTGGACGAGGTGCGTGGTTGGCTGGCCGACCGCCCGGAGACCGGTGTGCTCATCGCGCCGAATTTCGCCATCGGGGCGGTGTTGTCCATGCGTTTCGCCGAGCAGGCGGCCCGATTCTTCGAATCGGTCGAGATCATCGAATTGCACCACCCGAACAAGGCCGATGCGCCCTCCGGCACCGCGTACCGCACCGCGGGACTGGTCGCCGAGGCGCGCAAGCGTGCCGGTGTCGGCCTCGGTCCCGATGCGACCAGTACCGAACTCGACGGGGCGAGGGGCGCCGACGTGGACGGTGTGCGGGTGCATTCGGTGCGTCTTGCCGGACTGGTCGCGCACCAGGAGGTGCTGTTCGGCACCCAGGGCGAGACGTTGACCATTCGCCACGATTCCATCGATCGCGCCTCCTTCGCCCCCGGCGTCCTGCTCGGTGTGCGCGAGATCGCGAAACGTCCAGGGCTGACCGTCGGTCTCGACCCCTTCCTGGACCTGTGATCCGGCGAATCGGCACGGTGGACCGCACCGCGCGCACCTCCTCGGCGGGGTGCGGTCGTGGCTGATCAGCGGGGCGCTGACGCCGCGGATTCGGGGCCGAACGATTCCGGCGGCAAGGGAGTCCGCGTCGTCGTCGGGATGATCGCTGCCATGGTGCTGGTCCTCGGCTTCTACTTCCTGCTGCTCGGCCGGATCGCGGTGAGCCTGATCGGTTCCGGCGGTATCGCCGCGATCGGCATCGGTATCGGCGTGCTGATCCTGCCCCTGGTCGGGGTGTGGATCGTCTCGGCCTCGGTCCGCGCCGCCCTCGACCATCAGCGATTGGCTCGCCGGGCACACGAGGAAGGTATGGAGGTCGACGTCTCGCAGCTGCCGGTCCGTCCTTCCGGGCGGATCGAACGGGCGGCGGCCGACGAGCTGTTCGATCGGATCAAGCGGGAGTGGGAGGCCGATCCCGACAACTGGCGCGTCTCCTACCGGCTGGCCCGCGCCTACGACTACGCCGGTGATCGCAGGCGCGCCCGCGACACCATGCGCCGCGCGGTCGCCCTGGAACGCCTCGAGCGTGAAGGCTAGGCGATGGCCCGGCTGCTGATCATCCACCACACGCCCTCGCCGTTCATGCAGGCGATGTTCGAGGCCGTGGTTTCCGGGGCGACGGACCCGGAGATCGAGGGCGTCGAGGTCATGCGCCGGGCCGCGCTCGCGGTGTCGCCGACCGACGTGCTGGAAGCCGACGGATTCCTGCTCGGCACCCCGGCCAACCTCGGATACATGAGCGGCGGCCTCAAGCACGCATTCGATGTCATCTACTATCCGTGCCTCGATTCGACGCGCGGGCGACCGTTCGGCCTCTACCTACACGGCAACGAAGGCACCGAGGGGGCCGAGCGGGGCGTCACCTCCATCACGACCGGGCTGGGGTGGGTGAAAGCCGCTGACTACGTGGTGGTGTCGGGCAAGCCGACCAAGAGCGACCTCGATGCCTGCTGGGAACTCGGCGCGACGGTCGCTGCTCAATTGATGGAGGGGTGAGTCGTTGGCGACGTCGCGAAGCCGCATCCGTATAGCACTGGCATCGCGGCTCGGTCGGTGGATCAGTTCGAGGTCGATACAGCGGAACTTCCGTTGTCCGGCGGTGGATGGTTGAAGCCCGCGACGAGCACACAAATGTCCGCAGTGACGGCATCGGCGAAGGACCGGCTCCCGTACGCGCCCGTCGCCCAGTGCCGCGCGCCTTCGGTGATCAGGATCTGCGCTAAGCGTGACAGGTGGCCGATTTCGACGTGACCTGCGATTTTGCCGTCTTCCTTGGCCTTGGTGAACAGATTGTGGAGCAGTCCGTCCTCGGGACTGATCGTGTCCGGGCGCTGGCGCCGATATCCTTCCAGGACGGTCTCGACGATCAGCTCGGGCGGATTGCGCGACATCGATCGGCCCAGGGAGTCGAGTGCCTCGAAGATGACCGATTCCAGCTCGTAGGGAACCTCGACCAGTGCTCGAACGTGCTGGCGAGTCGTGTGGGTGGACAACACTCCGACTTCGAACAGCAGATCTTCCTTGCCGGGGAAATAGAAGTAGAACAACGCACGGGAGACGCCTGCGGCTTTGCAGATGTCGGCGACCGTGGTCGAGGCGTATCCGTTCGTGCGCCACAGCGCCAGGGCGGCCTGGGCGAGTGCTGCTTTGGTTTCGCGTGACCCTGCCCGCTGGTATGACACTCGGCGCTGACGTTTGTCAGTACCGGATACCTTCGCAGGCTTGGTCATAGATGAACTGTAACAGTGCTTTACCAAGCATCATCCGGCTTGGTTAGTTGTTGACGCGTGTATAACTAATGACTTAGCTTCGTCGGTGTGGCCGCCGATCGGGCTCGTGCGGTACCACCTACTGCCGCGGCCGGGTACCGGCCTCGCGGCCGACACCAGGAAGCGAGTATCCGATATGGACGACATCGAAGCGATCAAACAGCTGAAGGCCCGTTACTGTCGTTTGCTGGATACCAAGGATTGGTCGGGCATGCGTCACGTATTCGCCGACGATGTCGTGATCGACGCCACCGGATCCGGCGGTAGCCGCATCACCGGCGGGGACACCTTCATCGACTATCTGAGCACCCAACTCGCCGATTACCTCACCGTGCACCACTGCCATACCCCGGAGATCACCCTCGACGCGGCCACCACGGCCACCGGAATCTGGGCTATGGAAGACCGGGTTCGATTTGCCGACGGCCGAGAATTGACCGGCTTCGGTCACTACCACGAAACATACGAAAAGGCCGACGGCACTTGGCGTATCAAGTCCTCGGCGCTGACCCGCCTCCGGATGGACATCACCGAACCCACCGCCGGACCACAGCATTGACCACCGGCCGCGCATCTGGACCGCGAGGCCCTACAACGACAGCGCGGCCCCCAGCGGATATCGCCGAGGGCCGCCAGGCGCGTTCGGCGGTCAGCAGCCGGTAGTGGATGTTGCACCTCGGCAGCAGCGGAGGCACACCGAAGCGAAGATCCTCCAGAACAACCCGCCAGTTGCGATCGTCGCCGTGTCGCTTATGCCGTGAGAGCGCTCGGCGGCGATACTCCGGCGAACACCCCCGATTTCTGGTGTCTGACCATCGACCGCGCCTGCCCGTCATACTGCGAGATGACGTTGGAGCGGTGGGCTGTGGATCGAGTTGCTCTGGATGGGAGTGCCGAGGTGATGTTGGCCGAAGGGGGCGAGCGCGCACCGCGACGGATCGGGCTGGTCGAAGACCACGAATCCGTCGCGATCGGACTGGCCGCGATGCTGTCGCCGGAACCGGATCTGGATCTGGTGCTGACCGCGGGAACCGTGCCGGAGTTGCTGGCCGCGGTCGAATCCGGTGTGGCCACACCGGATCTGGTGGTGCTGGATCTGCGGCTGGCCGACGGGTCATCGCCGGAGGACAACGTGCGGGCGCTGCGGGCGCGCGGTGTCGAGGTGCTGGTTTTCACCGGCGCGGACAATGCCTTCCTGGTCCGCGCCGCCGCCCGCGCCGGGGTGCTCGGCGTGGTGCGCAAATCCGAGGATGTCGTGACGGTGGTCGAGGCCGTGCGCCGCGCCGCTTCCGGCGAACAGGTGGTCACCACCGATTGGGCCGCCGCCATCGATGGCGATCCGCAGCTGTCCGACGTGGGCCTGAGCCCGCGTCAGGAGGAGGTGCTGACCCTGTACGCCTCCGGCGAGAAGGCCTCGAGGGTGGCGCGACTGACCGGATTGTCGGAGCAGACGGTCAACGACTACCTCGGACGCATCCGGCAGAAATACGCTGACGCCGGTCGGCCCGCACCCACCAAAACCGACCTCTACAAGCGGGCCGTCGAGGACGGGTGGCTACCGGTTCCCGAGCGGCACCCGCGCGGATGACGGTGATCGGCACGCTGGACACCGCGGTCGCGCCGAGTGCGGCCTCGGCCGATCCGGTGCCGGTCGCACGGTGGCGGCGTTACGTCGCGGTGTTGGACCGCACCAAGAACGAGGCCGCCGCGGACCGGATTCTGCGCAGGCTCGGATCGACGTTCGGGCTGGCGGGTGTGATCGCCGGGGTGGTCGAGATTCCCGAGATCATCGATCAGAGCCTGTACACGCCGATCGGATGGACGATCGTGATCGCGGCGCTGGCGTTCGGCCTTTTCCCGGTGCTCGCCGTGGTCTCGATCGGGATGAGCAGAGCCGCGATCCAGGCCGTCGCCGCGGGCGCGGCGGTGAGTTACCTGCTCGCCGTGGCGCTCGCGCCCCTCGTCTATCGAGAAATGCCGACCCACACCACGTCGTTGTGGCTGTACCGGGTTTTCGCGCTCGGTGTGCTCGCCGCCGCACTGGCGTGGCGTCCGCCGCCCGCCATCGGTTACGTGGTCGTGGGTTCGGTGGTCGCCGCCGTGGCCAACCGGGTTGTTCTCCCGCAGGGTGACTACTGGTCGCTGTTCGGCGATTTCGCCAGGGCGGCGGGTCTGTGCGCGTTGTTCCTGTGGTGCGCGATCTACGCCAGGGCGGCGGCGGCGCGCGTGGACAGGGAGTCCGCGATCGCCGGCAGTAGAGCGGCGACCGCGGCGGGCGCGGCGGCCAGGGATCGGGAACGCGCGCGTTTCGCCGCACTCATCCACGACGCGGTGCTGTCGACGCTGCTCGACGCCTCCCGCGCGGGCACCGAATCGCCGGTATTGCGCAGACAGGCCGAGCGCACGCTGACCCAACTCGACGCGGCGCGCGGCACCGATATCGAACCGGATCTGCTCAATGCCCAGTCGGCCATTCACTTCCTGCGCGCCGCGGTGCACGAGGTGAATCCCGGTATCGGATTCACCGCGCGACGCTGGGCGGGTTTCGACGATCTGCGACTGCCGGTGCACGCGGCGGGCAGTATCGCCGCCGCGCTGGCCGAGACGGTGCGCAACAGTCTGCGCCACGCCACTGTCCCGGGCCGGGCGGTGCAGCGCGGCGTCACGGTGACCGTCAGCGCGGGCGGTATCCGCGTGGCGTTCCGTGACGACGGCGCGGGTTTCGATCTGAGCCGGGTGCCCGCCGATCGGCTCGGCATCTCGGTGAGCATTCTCGGCCGGATGCGGCAATTGGCGGGCGGTGCGGGTTTCGTCGAGTCGAGTCCGGGGGAGGGCACGACGGTGACCCTGGTGTGGGGTGGCGATGGCTGATACCGATACCGATTTCGGGCTGCGGGATCTGCTCGGGCTGCGGGATCGGGCGGCATGGTTGTTCCTGATCGTGCTCGAGGTGACGATCGTGCTGTACATGATCCGCAACTTCGAGGTCGCGCCGTTTCCCGCCGCCGCGACCGCGCTCGTGCTGTTGACCGCGGCCGGGGTGCTCGTCCTGGTGATTCCGGTCGATCCGCTGCCGCTGCCCGCGACGGTTTTCGTCGCGGCGTCGGGTCCGGTGGCGACGATTCTGACCACCCTCGACATCGAGACGGGGTGGGCCGAACCGGTGTGGACCGCCTTCGCCTCCTCCTACGTGCTCGCCGTACTCGTGTTGCGGGGGCGGCTGGGGGCGGCTTGGCTGGGTGTCGCGGGAATCGCGGTGGTGGTCGGCGCGGTCGGGCTCGCCGCCGGATTGCGGGTCGGTGTTATCGCCGGATCGGTCGTTCCCGTGGCGACCGTCGCGGGGGTTTCGGTGTGCGCGGCCATCATGCGACCCACCCAGCGTTCGCTGCGGCTGTTGCGCGAGGAGGCGACCCTGCGGGCGGCTGCCGAGGCGACCATGGCCGCGGAGAACGGGGAGCGGGACCGCCAACTGGCCCGACTGGACAAGCTCGCGCGGCCGATTCTGGAGCGTATCGCCGACGGCGTCGAGCTGACCGCGTCCGAGCGCGAACAGTGCCGGCTGCTCGAGGCCGAATTGCGCGACGGATTGCGCGCTCCGCAACTGGTCACCGATGAACTGAGCGGTGCGGCCCGCGGCGCTCGTTCGCGCGGGGTCGAGGTGGTGCTGCTAGACGACGGCGGTTTCGCCGGGGTTCCGCGCTGGGTGCGGCAGCGGGTGATCGAGGCGGCGACGCGGGAATTGGACGCGGCGAATACCGGCTCGGTGACGGTGCGAGTGCTGCCGATGGGCCGCCGTATTCTCGCGACCGTGCTGGCGAACGCCCCCGAGGCGGATCGAAGGACCGAAATCGACGCCGCGGGTGAGGTATCCGTCACAACCTGACCCGATCGCCTCCGACGGCTGACGGATCGGTTCGTGTCGGACCCCCGTGGCATCCTTCGGGGATGCGGAAGATGACTGCGGCGGCCGCGCGCCGGACAGCGGTGGCGGCCCAGGGTTTCGGCAGGCGCAAGCCGTCGGTCGCCAGTCGCAGGTCGGTACTCGATGTCCTCGCCAGAACCCAGGTGCTGCAACTGGATTCGGTATCGGCGGTGGTGCGCGCGCATTACGCGCCGGTCTTCGCCCGGATCGGCGCCTACGATCGCACGTTGCTGGACGAGGCCGCCTGGCCGCAGGGTTCGCGGCCACGGCGGCTCGTCGAATACTGGGCACACGAGGCGGCGCTGCTTCCGGTGGCGGATTGGCCGCTGCTGCGCTGGCGGATGGAACGGTACCGCAGCGGACGCTGGGCCTCGGCGCGCAGTGTGGTCGACCGAAATCCCACCCTCGGCAAGGATATTCTCGAGGTCATCGCCGAGGTGGGCCCGTCGACGGCGAGCGAGGTGGAGCGCCACCTCGAACTGGACAAGCCGCGCGCCAAAGGCTCCTGGTGGAATCTCAGCGATACCAAGCTGATCTGCGAACAACTTTTCGCCGCGGGGGAGCTCTCGGTGCCCAAACGGGTCGGCTTCGCGCGGCACTACGACCTGACCGAACGTGTTATCCCCCCGGATATCGCGGCGCGCGAGATCGCCGAACCGGACGCTGTGCGCGAACTCATCCGGCGCGCCGCCACCGCCCACGGCATCGGCACCGAATCCGATCTGCGCGACTACTACCGCCTGCATCGCTCCCAGAGCACACCGGCGATCGCGGAACTGGTCGCCGAGGGTGAACTGGAACAGGTCGAGGTCGCGGGGTGGGACAAACCCGCGTATCTGCGCGTCGGCGCCGCGACCCCGCGCAAGGTCGAGGGCGCGGCCCTGCTGTGCCCCTTCGACCCGCTGGTCTTCTACCGCCCCCGCATCGAACGGATCTTCGACTTCCACTACCGCATCGAGATCTACACCCCGGAACACAAACGGGTGCACGGGTACTACGTCTTCCCCTTCCTGCTCGACGGCGAACTCGTCGGTCGCGTCGACCTGCGCGCCGAACGCGCGACCGGCCGTCTGCTGGTGCCGGCGGCCTTCGCGGAGCCGGGCCGCGACACGTTGGAAACCGCTGCCGCGCTGAAGAATTCGCTGCGGGAGATGGCGGACTGGCTCGAATTGGACGAAGTCGTCATCGGCGAGAAGGGTGACCTCGCGCCACTACTCCGACCGGCGCCGGGCAGGTGACCGCTCAGATGTCGCGCTTGGGTCCGTACCCGCGCATCTGGTCCTTGAGCGCGGCGGAGGCGGCGGTGGACAGCCAGGAGTTCAGCGACATCCCGCTCTGCGCCGCCGCCTCCTCCGCCTTGGCCTTCAGTTGTTCGACCATGCGCAGGGTGACGCGGCTGATATCGCCGGTCATCTCCTCGAAGGACATGTGCTCCTCTCCCGCGCGCGGCGGGTTCTTGCGCACGTCGACGGTCGCGTCGGTGCCGTCCACCGAGACGTGCACGGTGCGGTCACCGAGTGCGGCGCTGACCTCCGCGGCGAGGTCGGACAGGGCCGCGAGCAGGGCCAGTCGCGCCGAACTTTCCGTCGCCGCCGCCAGTGCCGCGGCTGTGGCCTGGGTTTTCTCATCGCCGAGCGCGGCGGCGGCGATGAGATCCTCGCGGAGGCGGGTGGTGTACTTGTTCAAGTCCATGACACCATAGTGATGTCAATGATGATGTCACGCAAGGTGCGGATTGATGTCAGCGCGCGCCGGGTGGGAGACGGATCACGTGCGCTCGCCGACCGATCGGCGGACTTGGGTGTCGAGGGCGCTCATCAGAGCGGGTAGCCTTTCTGACCATGACGAACGGTGAATCGACGCCAACGGAGCTGCGTGCGTCCGGCACGGTAGGTGTCGCGATGGTGACCCCCTTCAGCGCCGACGGCAAGCTCGACGTCGATGCCGGGGTGGCCCTGGCCGCCCGCCTGGTCGATCGCGGTGTCGACCTGCTCGCGATTTCCGGAACCACGGGGGAATCGCCGACGACCACCGAATCGGAGAAGGCCGACCTGCTGCGCGCCGTCGTCGACGCCGTCGGTGACCGCGCCACCGTCATCGCGGGCGCGGGCACCTATGACACGGCCCATTCCATCGAACTCGCGCGCAGCGCGCAGCGGGCGGGCGCCCACGGCCTGCTCGTGGTCACCCCGTACTACTCGCGGCCAACCCAGGCAGGGTTGATCGCGCATTTCACCGCGGTCGCCGACGCCACCGACCTGCCGGTCACGCTCTACGACATTCCACCGAGATCGATGGTGCCCATCGCGCCGGACACCATCCGTGTGCTCGCCGAGCATCCGCGCATCGTCGCGGTCAAGGACGCCAAGGGCGATCTGAACCAGGGCGCCGATCTGATCGCGAGCACCGGCCTGGCCTTCTACTCCGGTGACGACTGCCTGAATCTGCCCTGGCTTTCGGTCGGCGCGGTCGGATTCATCAGTGTCATCGGACATCTGGTTCCCGAGCGGCTGCGTGAACTCCTCGAGGCCTACCAGTCCGGTGACGTGGAACGCGCCCGTCGAATCAACGCGAGCCTGATTCCGCTCAATGCCGCGATGGCGGGACTCGGCGGCGTCGCGATGAGCAAGGGCGGCCTGCGCCTGCTCGGAGTCGATGTGGGCGAACCGCGGCTGCCACAGTTGATGCCGAACGCCGAGCAACTCGAATTGCTCGCCGCCGATCTGCGGCTGGCGGGGGTGCTCTCGTGAGCGAACCGGCCACCGACACAACGAGAGCGCTCGAGATCCCGAGCGCCATGGAGGTGCGCGCATGAGCGAGCCCACGGAACGTCGTCCCCGTCGCACCGCGAGCCGTGCCGCGGGCGCGCCAGCCCCGGTGCCCGCCGAAACGGTGCGGGAGCGATCCGCCCCCGTCGAGAAAGCGCAGGAGCGGCCCGCGCCCGCCGAGCAGGTGCGCGAGCGATCCGAGCCCGTCGCGGTGGCGGCCGAGGCACAGTCGGATAGTGCCCCGGTGGAGAAATCCGGCCGCAAGAAGCAGGCAGAATCGAAGGGCGCGAAGAAGTCCGGTCAGGAGACCGCCCCCGCGCAGAGCGCCCAGCCGTCCCGCCGCCCGTCCCGTGGCCGTCAGCAATCGGGTCGCGGCAGGGCAGAACAACCGGCCCCGCCGCCGGTCGCCGCACAGGATCGGCTCGGGACCCCGCCGAAGCTGACCAAGAACGGGCTACGGGTCTTCGCGCTCGGCGGCATCGGCGAAATCGGCCGCAATATGACCGTCTTCGAATACGGCGGCAAATTGCTCATCGTCGACTGCGGCGTGCTGTTCCCTGAGGACCAGCAGCCTGGCGTCGATCTGATCCTGCCCGACTTCCGGCCCATCGAGGACCGGATGGACGACATCGTCGCCATCGTGCTCACCCACGGCCACGAGGATCACATCGGCGCGGTGCCGTTCCTGCTGCGCATGCGCTCCGACATCCCGGTCCTCGGCGCCAAATTCACCCTCGCCCTCGTCGCCGCCAAATGCCGCGAACATCGGTTGCATCCGAAGCTGACCGAGGTCGTGGAAGGTGAGACCACCATCCACGGTCCGTTCGAATGCGAGTACTTCGCCGTCAACCATTCGATCCCGGACGCACTCGCCGTCGCCATCCGCACCCCCGCGGGCGTGGTGCTGCACACCGGCGACATCAAACTCGACCAGCTGCCCCTCGACGGCCGCCTCACCGACCTGGCCGGATTCTCCCGCCTCGGTGACGAGGGCGTCGACCTGTTCCTGGTGGACTCCACCAATGCCGAGGTGCCCGGTTTCGTCACCCCGGAGCGCGAAATCGGCGGCGTGCTCGACACCGTGATCGGCAAGGCCCGCCACCGGGTCATCGTCGCCTCCTTCGCGAGCCACGTGCACCGCATCCAGCAGGTCGTCGACGTAGCCCAGAGACACGGGCGCCGGGTGTGTTTCATCGGCCGCTCGATGGTCCGCAATATGCAGATCGCCCAGGATCTGGGCTATCTGACGGTGCCCGACGGCATCGAGGTCGACCTCGATGTCGCGGCCACGCTGCCCGGTGACCGGCTGGTGCTGATCTCCACCGGCTCGCAGGGCGAACCACTGTCGGCGCTGTCGCGGATGGCGCGCGGCGACCACCGTCAGATCCACATCCGCCCGGACGATCTGGTGGTACTGGCCTCCTCGCTCATCCCCGGCAACGAGAATTCGGTATTCGCCGTGGTCAACGGTCTGTCCCGGCTCGGGGCGACCGTCATCACCCAGCAGAACGCGAAGGTGCACGTCTCCGGTCACGCGTCCGCGGGCGAACTGCTGTACCTGTACAACGCGGTGCGCCCGACCAATGCCATGCCGGTGCACGGGGAATGGCGGCATCTGCGCGCCAACGCCGCGCTCGCTGTCGCGACCGGTGTTCCCGAGGAACGGGTCGTATTGGCCGAGGACGGCGTCGTGGTCGACCTCATCGACGGTATCGCCTCGATCGTCGGCCGCGTCCCGGTCGGGCACGTCTACGTCGACGGCCTGTCGGTCGGTGATGTGGGCGAATCGACCCTCTCGGATCGCCTCGTGCTCGGCGAGGGTGGGTTCATCTCGATCACCGTCGCGATCGACTCGACCACCGGCAAGGCGGTCAGCACCCCGGAGGTGAGCGGTCGGGGTTTCTCCGACGATCCGTCGGCGCTCACCGCCGCCGCCGAACTCGTCGAAGCCGAACTGCTCCGTCTGGCGGGGGAGGGCGTCACCGAAACCCACCGCATCGCCCAGGCCGTGCGCCGGGTGGTCGGCCGCTGGGTCGCCGACACCTACCGTCGCCGTCCGATGATCGTGCCGACCGTCATCGGGGTCTGACACCCGGATAGACGAAAAGCGCCCGAAGCCGACCTCGTTTCGAGGATGGCTTCGGGCACTTCCGTTTTCAGCTCATCTGGCCTGGCAGGCGGCCGAATCGAGTTTGGCTGTCCGGACGATATTGCAGGTGAACTGGTTGGACACCTTCCACTGATCGTCCTGCGCGACGAATTCGATGAAGGCGTCCTGCACCGGTTTACCGTCGATCGTGACGTCGGCGTCGGCCTTCAGCTTCCCGTCCTTGGGCTCCTGGACACCGGTGATCGCGACCTTGACGTTATTGAGTTCCGCCGCCTTGACGAGTTTGTCGACCAGTTGCGGATCCCGTTCGGCGTCCTGCACCCACGCGGTCTTCTCCTCGGAGCCGACCGTGGGATCGAAGGCGCGGGTAATGCGGGTATTGAGTTCCTCGGCCGTGGGTTTCGGTAGATTCGGCGGCGTGGTGGACGGCGGCGCCTCGCCCTCGATCAGACCGTCCTGACTCTTGCCCGATTCGAAATTGCCGGCGGTGGAAGTGGTTGCGGACGCGGAGGTGGTGGCCGCGTCGTCGGAGGAGCACGCGCCGAGACCGAAGCCCGCGACGACGGTGAGCAGGGCCACGGCAGCGCGCACTGAGCGAAGTTTCACGAAATTCCCCTGAAATGAAGTGGTTCACCGCACCGGCATGGGCGGTGACAGGCCGGTATCAGCTCTCGTAGCCCTCTGTGCAGCGCCAATTCACGACGTAGCCGCCGTATACGCGGGACAGGGCGGCGTCGCGAGCCGCGGGGTAGCTGGCTCGGGACGCGCTGCTCCAGTGGGTCCGCGATCTGGCGAGCACGCCGCACCCGTTGCGCCAGGAGATGCTCACCGCGCAGCCGGGGCCGCAGGAGTTCACGGCATTGATCTCGGCCGCGTTGTAACTGCCGTAGTTGTTGCTGATGCTGTAACGCCCATTGCTGCCGACCGCGATAGCTCCGTAGAAGCCGGCTTGAGCCTGCGCGGCGGGCGCTGAGGTAGCCAGCGCGACCGCGGTCGCCGCGACCGCGACGGCAGCGGTGAGGAATTTCTTCACGGAATCGGATGCCCCTTCTCATCGAATGTCCATGCCCCCGATGGACCACGTGACAACGTACAGTTCCCGCGTCTGCGCTGACAACCGAGGATTCGGGCGGGTCGGCGGAGCCGGGACTGCCGCTACGGCACGTCGTCCGATATGTTCGGCTGGTGAACATGGCACAGCGAGAACGGCGCGAATTGGTCGAGGCGATGTCCGCGGCGGGACCCGACGCGCCGACGTTGTGCGGGGCGTGGACGGTACGAGATCTGGCCGCGCACTTGATTGTTCGCGAACGTCGCCCCGACGCGTCCCCCGGCATCATGCTGAAACCGTTCGCCGGATATCTGGAATCGGTGCAGAACAAAGCCGCGGCGAAACCGTTTCCCGAACTGCTCGAACTGGTGCGCACCGGTCCGCCGTGGTGGTCACCGCTGCGGCCGATCGACGCCGTCGCCAACCTGGGCGAGATGTTCGTCCACCACGAGGATGTGCGCCGTGCCGCCCCGGAGTGGGAACCACGTCAGCTCGGCGACGAGGACGAGGCCCTTCTGTGGTCGATGGTGCGCCGCATGGGCCGCGCGGCCTACCGGAAATCGCCGGTGGCGGTCACGCTCGAAACCCCGGACGGTCAGCGCGCGGTGGTGAAGCAGAAACAGGGCCCCATCGTCACCCTGATCGGCAGGCCGTCCGAACTGCTGCTGCACGCCTTCGGTCGCGACCGGGTCCGAATCGAGACCAGGGGCGATGCCGAAGCGGTCCGCGCGGTGCAAGAGCTCGATCGGTCCATTTAGCCGCTGATCCGCCCCTTTTCCCGGGCTCGAGACGTGTGATACCTGTGTTGCGGATGGTCTGATCGGTGCGTGTGCGGCTAGCCTGAGTCCATGGCAGGTAAGTCCCGCAGCACACCGACGTCCAGTGCGCGGGCGGGATCGGCCCGGGGGAGGACCACCACGGCTCGGTCTCGCTCGGCCACCCCGCGCCGCGGGACCGCGCCGCGCGGGCGTGCCACCCCGGTGCGACGCCCGGCTCCGCGCGCCGCGAACCGCGCGTCCAACACCGCACCGCTCGCCGTCATCAGCCGCGGCATCAGCAGCGGCTGGACCGTGATCGCTCGCGGTGTCGGAGCGGCGACGCGAACATTGAGCAAGGCCGGTGATATCGAGCACGGCCACCGGCGCGACGGTATCGCCCTCGCCCTGATCGCGCTCAGCGGTGTCATCGCGGCCGCGGTCTGGCTGTCGGCGGGCGGCCCCATCGGGCACTGGGTGGACGAAGCCATTCGCGCCGTCTCCGGGTCCGCCTCGGCCGCACTGCCGTTCGTGGCGACCGGAATCGCCGTCATCCTGATGCGCACCGAGGCGCGCGTGGAGATCAGGCCGCGCCTGGTACTCGGCGGGCTGCTCGTCGGACTTCCGATGCTCGGCATCTGGCATCTCGCGGCCGGTGCGCCCACCGACGCGCACGGACGTTCCCGCGCCGCCGGTTTCGTCGGCTTCGTCATGGGAGGGCCGCTGGCCGGTGGCCTCACCGCCTGGCTGGCCGTGCCGATTCTGCTGCTGGCCATCGTCTTCGGCGTACTGCTGCTCACCGGCACCACCGTCCGCGAGGTGCCGCAGCGGCTGCGCGAGTACTTCGGCACCGCGGGCGGCGGCGACGAATACAGCGAATACGAGGGTGAACAACTCGAATTCGAGCCGTCGAACTACGACGCCGACGGATTCCCCGTCAGCCGAAGCCGTGCGCGCCGACGCGGTAGAACCCCCGCCGAGAACTATCCGCCCGATGAATTCGGTGATCCGAACGCCGTCACCGAAGCATTCGGCGAACCGCCGCTGCGCGACGCCAAGACCATCGCCACCGCCGCCGAATTCGGTGCGGAGATCGATGCGGCCAAGCCCGCGCCCGCACCGAGGAAACGTGCGGCGCCCAAGGTCGCCGACCAGACGCCGCCACCGCCGAAGGAACCCGAATTCGTCACCGACCGGGTGATCGAGGGCGATTACACGCTGCCGCCGGTAAGCCTGCTCACCGACGGCGACCCGCCGAAGAAGCGCAGCGCCGCCAACGAATCGATGATCGAGGCGATCACCGAGGTGCTGGTGCAGTTCAAGATCGACGCGGCGGTCACCGGGTTCGTCCGCGGCCCGACCGTCACCCGGTACGAGGTGGAACTCGGTCCCGGCGTGAAGGTCGAGAAGATCACCGCGCTCGCCCGCAATATCGCCTACGCCGTCGCCACCGAGAACGTCAGGCTGCTCGCGCCCATCCCGGGCAAATCCGCCGTCGGCATCGAGGTGCCGAATTCCGATCGCGAACTGGTGCGTCTGGCCGACGTGCTCAAGGCGCCGTCCACCCGCAACGATCACCATCCGTTGGTGATCGGCCTCGGCAAGAATATCGAGGGCGAATTCGTCTCGGCGAACCTCGCCAAGATGCCGCATCTGCTTGTCGCGGGTTCCACCGGCTCCGGTAAATCCAGCTTCGTCAACTCGATGCTGGTCTCACTGCTGCAGCGGGCCACCCCGGAAGAGGTCAGGATGATCCTGATCGACCCCAAAATGGTGGAACTCACCCCGTACGAGGGTATTCCGCACCTGATCACGCCCATCATCACCCAGCCGAAGAAGGCCGCGGCCGCACTGACCTGGCTGGTGGAGGAGATGGAACAGCGCTATCAGGACATGCAGGCCAACAAGGTTCGCCACATCGATGACTTCAACAAGAAGGTCAAGTCCGGTGCGATCACCGCGCCGCTTGGCAGTGAACGGGTGTACCGCCCCTACCCCTACATCCTGGCCATCGTCGACGAACTCGCCGACCTCATGATGACGGCTCCCCGTGACGTCGAGGAAGCCATCGTCCGCATCACCCAGAAGGCGCGCGCCGCGGGTATCCACCTCGTGCTCGCCACGCAGCGCCCCTCCGTCGACGTGGTGACCGGCCTGATCAAGACCAACGTCCCGTCCCGTCTCGCCTTCGCCACGTCGTCGCTGACCGACTCGCGCGTCATCCTGGACCAGCCGGGCGCGGAGAAGTTGATCGGCATGGGCGACGCGCTGTTCCTGCCGATGGGCGCGGGTAAACCCACCCGCCTGCAGGGCGCGTTCATCAGCGACGAAGAGATCCACGGCGTCGTCGAATTCACCAAGAACCAGGCCGAGCCCGAATACCAGGAGGGCGTGACCGCCGCGAAGGCGAGCGAGAAGAAGGACGTCGACCCGGATATCGGCGACGATCTCGACGTCTTCCTGCAGGCCGTGGAACTGGTGGTGACGTCGCAATTCGGGTCGACCTCGATGTTGCAGCGCAAACTCCGCGTCGGATTCGCCAAGGCGGGACGCCTCATGGATCTGATGGAGACCCGAGGTGTCGTCGGTCCGAGCGAGGGCTCGAAGGCGCGTGATGTGCTCGTCAAACCCGACGAGCTGGACGGACTGCTGTGGAGTATCCGCGGCGGGGACGCGCCGCAGGACGACGCGGACGAGGCGTAAGCGGAATCATCCCCGACACCACGCTCCAGTGGCGCGCTCGGGAGGATTCGAACCCCCACCCCACCGCTCCGTAAGCAGTCGCTCTCTCCGTTGAGCTACGGACGCTTGCCCGCGCCGCGACGCGGATTGTTCCCTCGGCGAGATTCGAACTCGCATCTACCGGTGCCTAGGGCCGGCGCCTCTGCCAGTTGGGCCACGAGGGATTGCTGTGAGCGAGTCACATTCGCGTGCCAGGGCGCCCGATAGACAGGAAAAGGGTCACTCCCGGCACCAGCCGTGGAGTGACCCCTCTCTCAGGTCTGCTCGTTATCGAGACCTCAGGGGCCGCTCCCGGAGCGCGCGAAGCGGTGGACACGCATTGCCGATAGCGCGACACGGCTACGCCGGACGCCACGCGGCGACGACAGTCGCTCTCGCATGGTCTGCCCGATCATTCGCCTGATCCCTTCGGTTTCCGCCTGTGCGGTATCGATTCCGTAGGCTCGACGCTAACATCCGAATTCGGTACGCGGAACCCATTTTCGTGCGGTGTCGCGACGTTTGTGCGCTACCGGAGGCCGAGGACGCCCGTCGGGGACTCGGTCCGCAGGGTATGAAATCATGGTCGGCAACCCATCCGCTACCTTGCCAGAACGGACAAATCGGGCATGATGGCGGTCATGAGCTTCGATCGGACCACCGCATGCAGGTAACCGCATTGATCTGGACGATCACCATCGCGGTGATCCTCGGCCTTTTCGTCTTCGATTTCTTCGCCCACGTGCGTACCCCGCACGAACCGACCTTCCGGGAATCCGGGTTCTGGTCGGCCGTCTATATCGGCATCGCGCTGGTATTCGGCGGGGTGGTCGCCTGGAAGTGGGGCAGCACCTACGCGGGCGAGTACTACGCGGGTTTCGTCACCGAGAAGGCGCTCTCGGTGGACAACCTGTTCATTTTCCTGATCATCATGACCACCTTCGCGGTGCCGCGGATCTACCAGCAGAAAGTGCTGCTCATCGGCATCGTGCTCGCCCTGGTCATGCGCGGCGTCTTCATCGCCGTCGGCGCCGCCGCCATCAGCGCGTTCAGTTGGGTCTTCTACCTGTTCGGGCTGTTCCTGATCGTCACCGCGATCAAACTGCTCAGGGAGAGCGGCCACGAGGTCGAGGTCGAGGAGAAACGCGACAGCCGGATCGTCGCCCTGGCCAAACGCGTGCTGCCCACCACCGACGAATACGACGGCGACAAGCTGGTCACCCGCATCGACGGCCGTCGCGCGGTCACGCCGCTGTTGCTGGCGCTACTCGCCATCGGATTCGCCGACCTGCTGTTCGCGCTGGATTCCATCCCGGCGATCTACGGCCTCACCGAGCAGCCGTACCTGGTGTTCACCGCGAACGCCTTCGCGCTGATGGGCCTGCGCCAGCTGTTCTTCCTGATCGGGGGGCTGCTGGATCGGCTCGTCTACCTGTCCTACGGACTCGCCGCCATCCTCGCGTTCATCGGCGTGAAGCTGGTGTTGCACGCCCTGCACGAGAACACCTTGCCGTTCGTCAACGGCGGTGAGCACGTCGCGGTGCCGGAGATCTCGACCCCGGTATCGCTCGGCGTGATCCTCGGCATCCTGGTCGTCGCCACTGTCGCCAGCCTGATCAAGACGCGCGGCTCCGCGAATCCGAATCCCGCCGCCTGACCGGTCGACCGGAAACGAACAGCCCTCGATCGTCGTGATCGGGGGTTGTTCGCCGAAGTGCGGGTCGGATCAGGAGGCGAACGCGCCCATGACGGGCTGCCACTCGACCGCCCGTACCGCCTCGATGAGGCCCTCGCGGGCGAACGGGTCCTGGGTCAGCAACTCCTTCAGCGCGGCCTCGTCCTCGGCCCGGAAGATCAGCAGCGCGCCCGAACCGTCCGGGTACGGACCGCTGCTGAGCAGTGTGCCCGCGTCTACCAGGCCGAACAGCCAGCCGCGATGTTCCGGACGATGGGTATCCCGCCCCGGGAGGGCGGCTTCGGAGTAGGTGTAGTGAACGGCGAAGATCGGCACGGTGGATCGCTTCCTGTCTCAGAGGTTGAGCAGCATTCGAGTATTGCCGAGAGTGTTGGGCTTCACATAGCTGAGATCGAGGAATTCGGCGACGCCGGTGTCGTAGGACCGGCACATCTCGGCGTACACCTCCGCGGTGACCGGGGTGCCGTCGATTTCCGCGAAGCCGTGCCTGCTGAAGAAATCCACCTCGAAGGTGAGCACGAAAAGCCTGCTCAGCTCCAATTCCCTGGCCACTTCGACCAGGCGGTGCACGATGAGTCTGCCCACACCCTGGCCCTTGACATCGGGATGCACCGCGACCGTGCGGACCTCGCCGAGATCGGCCCACAGCACGTGCAGCGCGCCGCAGCCGACGACCCGGCCCTCCGCCTCGGCCACCCAGAATTCCTGGACCGCCTCGTACAGTGTGACCAGGCTCTTCTCCAGCAGGATCCGTCCGGCGTAGACATCGACGAGGCGTTTGATATCGGGGATGTCGGAGGTTCGCGCGCGTCGCACTACCGGGGTGACAGGCTGCGCGGCGGGTGCCGCGCCCGGATATGCGTCGCTGGTCGAACCACCCTGTGGTCCCCGAGAGGTCATGGGGTGCACAGTAGTCGGCCCGGTTACCGATAGTCTGATCGTGTGCCGCACATCCTGTCGTTCCGCTCACCGCATCGCGCCGGGCACCACGACCGGGCGCGAATCGGGGCGGGATAC
Source organism: Nocardia sp. NPDC005366 (assembly GCF_040606855.1). NCBI lineage: Bacteria > Bacillati > Actinomycetota > Actinomycetes > Mycobacteriales > Nocardiaceae > Nocardia > Nocardia sp. NPDC005366. The sequence continues at coordinate 204,811 of NZ_JBEXFQ010000010.1, read as the reverse complement.
GCGGCCGAAGGGCGGCCGAGCGGCGCGACAGCGGGCGCGGTCGCGCCGGAGCCGAGTTTCGGCGAGGCGAGGGCATGAGCGTGCAGCCGGAAGAGATCGACCGTCACTGGGAGGCTGTCCCGGTGCGTCCGGGGCTCGCGCCGGGGCAGGCGGAACCGGCGGCGGTCCCGCTGATGAATATCGCGAACGTGCTCACGATGGCGCGGATCGCGATCGTTCCGCTGTTCGTACTCGCCCTGTTCGCCGGCGACGGCCACGATACGGGCTGGCGCGTCATCGCGGCGGCGCTGTTCGGCATCGCCGCCATCACCGATCGCTTCGACGGGCAACTGGCGCGCAAATACGGCCTCGTCACCGATTTCGGCAAACTCGCCGATCCCATCGCGGACAAGGCACTCATCGGCTCGGCGCTGATCGGGCTCTCGGCGCTCGGTGACCTGGCGTGGTGGATCACCCTGGTGATCTGCGGGCGTGAGATCGGTATCACGCTGCTGCGGCTGGCCGTGGTGCGTCGGGGTGTCATTCCGGCCGGGCGCGGCGGCAAAGTGAAGACGCTGGTGCAGTCGTTCGCGATCGCGGCGTTGCTGTTGCCCCTGTCGGGCGGTCTCGCCACCGCCGGAATGGTCTTGATGTATATCGCGCTCGTGCTGACCGTGGTGACCGGGCTGGATTACATCGGCCAGGCGGCCAGGGTGTGGTTCGCGGGCGGGACACGGGCACGCGGGCGATGACCGATCCGCTCACCGCCGCGGCGCCCGCCGCCGAATTGGTGCGCGCCCTCACCATCGCCGGGCAGACCGTCGCCACCGCGGAGTCGTTGACCGCGGGACTGGTGGCGGCGACCATCGCCGGGGTTCCCGGCGCGAGCGCGGTGCTGCGCGGCGGACTCGTGGTCTACGCGACCGATCTCAAACACAGCCTCGCGGGCGTCAGCGACGAACAGCTCGGATCCGAGGGGCCGGTGTCGGCGGGCACCGCGGAACAGCTGGCGGTCGGGGCGAGAACCCGATGCGAATCGGACTGGGGCATCGGCCTGACGGGGGTCGCCGGACCCGATTCCCAGGACGGGCATCCGGTCGGCACCGTCTTCCTCGGCCTGTCCGGTCCGCGGCATGCCGAAGTGATGCGGTTGCGCCTGTCGGGTGACCGGTGGACGATCAGACTCGACGCGACGCAGATCGCGGTGCGGGAACTGCTTCGGTGCGTCCAGGGCTGACTCGCCGCCATCGAGTTTCGCCAGGACGGGAACCAACGGGCCGCCGTCCGACGTTGTGCCAGAAAGAACGGTTCGCGCTCGGCGTTCGGCCGCCGCGCGTCGGCCCGGTGAACGCCGAGCAGTGACTGCCGAGCGGTCACTGCCGAGCAAAAGGAGAACGAGATGACGCTGCTGCGAGAGGCAATCGGGGACAGTCTGCGGCGTGCGCGTCTCGCCCAGCATCGGACCCTGCGCGAGGTGTCCACTTCGGCGCGCGTGAGCCTCGGCTATCTGTCGGAGGTCGAGCGGGGCCGCAAGGAAGCGTCCAGCGAACTACTCGCCGCGATCTGCGCCGCCCTGGATGTGCCGCTGTCGCGGGTGCTCTGGGATGTGAGCACGATCATGGCGGGCGCCGACGCCGTACCCGCCGCGAGCGAGCCCGCCGCGACGCCCGTCCAGGAGACCGAGCCCTCCACCGCGGTCGAACCGGTGGAGGCGCCCGCCGCCGCGGCGTCGGAACCGGGGCTCGCACCCGCGGGCGCGAATATGTCGGCGGAGCCGGGTGCGCGGCCGTCGCGTATCGCCGAGAAGACCAGAATCGTCATTCCGGCCCCGAAGTCGGACATGCTGATCCTGGTGAAGACCAACTGACGCCTTGCCCGCGCGGGCAACGCTGCGGTCCGATGCGAAAAACGGATAGATTCTCTAATAGGCGTCCGCCGGGCCGGTTCGTCCGGTCCGCGGACCGCATGGTGGAGGATAGGCACAACTGGTGCGTGACGGTCGCGCACCGGAGCCGCTAGAAGCGGTGCATCAGATGGAGGCGGGATCAATCGATGGCTAATCCGTTCGTCAAGGCCTGGAAATACCTGATGGCCCTCTTCGACTCGAAGATCGAGGAGCACGCGGATCCGAAGGTTCAGATTCAGCAGGCTATCGAGGAAGCTCAGCGCCAGCATCAGGCCCTTTCGCAGCAGGCCGCGTCGGTCATCGGCAACCAGCGTCAGCTGGAGATGAAACTGAACCGGCAGCTCGACGAGGTCGAGAAGCTGAACGCCAACGCGCGTCAGGCGGTCCTGCTCGCCGATCAGGCCACCGCGGCGGGTGATACCGAGAAGGCGATCCAGTACACCAACGCGGCCGAGGCGTTCGCCGCGCAACTGGTCACCGCCGAACAGTCCGTCGAGGATCTGAAGGTGCTGCACGATCAGTCGTTGCAGGCCGCGGCCCAGGCGAAGAAGGCGGTCGAGCAGAACGCCATGCTCCTGCAACAGAAGGTCGCCGAGCGCACCAAACTGCTCAGCCAGCTGGAGCAGGCGAAGATGCAGGAGCAGGTGTCCGCCTCGCTGCAGCAGATGGATTCCACGCTGTCCGCTCCCGGCACCACCCCGAGCCTGGACGCGGTCCGCGAGAAGATCGAGCGACGCTACGCGAACGCTCTCGGCGCCGCCGAGCTGGCCCAGAATTCGGTGCAGGGCCGCATGGTCGAAGTGCAGCAGGCCAGCATCCAGATGGCGGGACACAGCAAGCTGGAGCAGATCCGCGCCTCGATGCGCGGCGAGTCGCTGCCCGCCGGCGACGGTCAGAGCGCCATCAACCCCGCGCAGGCGCAGGCCAACCCGGCGCAACCGCAGATGAACAAGGGCCAGGCCGCCCAACAGTAGTGGCCGGTACGGCGGTAGAGGACGGTTCGGTGTGCGACACGGCGCGAGTTGGTCACCCGGATCGTCGACGCCCTCGTCGGGCCGCCCGCCCGGCCTGACGAGGTCTCCCACCGCGGCACCGGAGAATCGGTCATGATGGAACCGGGTGTCAGCGAGGTGCAGGGATGAGTCGGAGAAAATCGCAGCAATCGCCCGTGGTGGCGTATCCGGGCGCGCACTCGGCGGCGTCGTCCGGACTACCCGAGACATTGCGCGAGGTGGGGGAGCATGCGCTGGTCGCGGTGCGCCGCTGGGCAGATCCGCGGGAACGCGAATTGCGCAAGCGCCGCCGGGCCCGCCGCCGTAGCTTCCAACTGGGTACCGTCTCGGGCCTTACCACCGCGGGAGCCGTTGGGCTCGTTGTTATTTCGGCGCCCGCCTGGGCCGTGGTGGTGTTGGGCGGCGGTGCCGTAGCGCTGGTCACCGGAACGGCGCTGAGCGCCAAGCGTTATCTGCGGTTGCGCGGTACGCCGTTGCCGTATCCGGCTTTCATGCCGCGCAAGCAGCCGCCGCTGCGTTCGGCGGCGCGCGCTCCGATCGCCCGCCTGGTTCGCTCGGAACGAGCGTTGCACGGTCTGATCGCGCATCTCGGCACCTCGAATCGCCTTCCCCGCGAAGAACTCGTCGACATGATCGAGACCGCGAATTCCGGCGCGGCAGCACTGCACGCCCTGGCCGCCGATATCGTTCAGATGGAAAGCGCCCTCGGCGTGGTCGGGCGGAACAATCCGCATGCCGCCGACGCGCTGACCGCGAACGTGCGGTTCGCGATGACGCGGCTGGACACGGGCGTCGTCGAGTACGAAGAGATCGTGACGGCCGCGGGCCGAATTCTCGCGGTCCCCGAAAGCACGGTCGTCGCGTACCGATTCGACGGCATCGTGGCGGATCTGCGTCACGCGGCCGACCGTCTGGACGGCTGGGCGCAGGCGCTGGCCGAAGTCGCCGACCACCCTGTCATCGCGACCGCCGAACCGCCCCGGGGGTTTTCGCGATAGCCGCACTGATCCCGGCTACGCGGCGGCGACGCACGCCGGTGGGAATTGTGGATATTCGCGCATAATCAGCGCTGTCGAGGTGAGCGCGCAGCTACCGCCGTATGCCGTGCGACGGGAAGACATCGCAGCGTCGTCGTACTCTCCGAGGATTTCCTGCGCACGGCATACGGTCGACCGGGTGGGACAACCCGAAATTATGTGAACGGTTATACGCATCGCGGCGGCCAGGGCGGCTCGCGGATATCGTGCGAGAGTGCAACGGCCGAACTGTGCGATGGATTCGACAGAATTGTCGAATGGCGGATCCGTAAACGAAGCGGTGTCTCGCCGCTATCGGAATTCGCGCGTCGCGCGCCGGATCACGCGGGGCGATTCGGCCGAATAGCTGTCGTTACGCTGCGGAAACCGTAACAGACGCGGTCGGCGAACCGCTGGGATCGGGGCCGCCGGTATCCCTACCGGCGCAGGGTAATAGGTGTCCGTAGATCAACGGCAGTATGGTCGCGGCGGCAATTCGTACCCACGGGTCGGTCGGTCGATGACTCGACCGCATTTCGTGGTACCGCCCGCCACACTCCGTTCCGGTGTGGTGCGGATATGTCAAAAGGGTTCCTGAGTAGTCGATTAAGCGATGATTCACACCCTGAGGGCCTTGGATCTCGGCCGTCGGGAAACATCCTGACAGCCTCGGAGTTTTGCAGCAACGGTTTCCGGGAATTCGCTCGTCTGGATATACGAATCAGACCGGATGGTAGCTGTGCCCGGCCTGGTGGGTGCCCCGCTACCGTTCGGTAACCCGCTGGGCTGGCAGTCAAGGCCCTTTGACGCCGTTGGCGCGGGCCGCCCCGGGTCGGGGTGAACCCTGATTTGCACCCGGAGATCGGTGGTGAGCTGGTGATTTATCGGTGCGCCGGTGCCAGCATCGGAGGTGACGGATCGCCGGACGGTGGTTCGCCGGAGACTTCAGGAGGCTGGAAATGCTGTGGAAGATCATCGGTGTAGTCGCGGTCGTCTGGATCGCACTCGCCCTCATCGGTGCGCTGATCAAGGGACTGTTCCCGATTCTGGTGATCAGCGCGGTGGTGTTCGGCCTGTACCTGCTGTACAAGGCGATCTCGGGGTCGGACAACTCGAGCGTCACGAAGCTGTAGGTGAACGGGCCGCGGCCTGGTAGTGCTTTCCCGGTGCGGACGCCCATTCGTCGCCGGGCGAGAACCCGGCTATCGGATTCGGCGGGGTTGCTGCCCGGCCGCGCGGTCCGGTCCGCCGGGTTCGCTGCGCGGCGGGTCGGGGCGCGGATACACCGGAAGGCGCGGGTCTCGTGTCCGAGGGCGGGTGTCGTCATGACGGCCGGACGGTGTGGCAGGCTGGGCGAATGCGTGTAGCCGTTGTCGCCGGGCCGGATCCCGGGCATGCGTTTCCGGCGTTGGCGCTGTGTGAACGGTTCCTGGCGGCCGGGGACGACCCGGTGCTGTTCACCGGACCGCGATGGTTCGACGCCGCGAAGAACGCGGGTATCGCGGTACGCAGACTCAGAGGTCTCGCGCCGCGCGCGACCGATGACGACGCCGACGCCGGCCAGCGTATTCACGAACGCGCCGCGCATATTTCGACGGAGATCCTGCCCGATCTGAGTGCGATGCTGCCCGAACTGGTGGTATCCGACGTACTCACCGCAGGCGGTGGCCTCGCCGCGGAACGGCTGGGGGTGCCGTGGGTGGAACTGTCCCCGCATCCGCTGTATCTGCCGTCGAAAGCGCTGCCGCCCATCGGAAGCGGGCTCGCGCCGGGTGAGGGGGTGCGCGGCCGGATGCGAGACGGTGTGCTGCGCGCCATGACCTCCCGCGCCATCCGCAACGGGCTGCGTCAGCGTGAGACGGCCAGGCAAAGTGTGAGTCTGCCCGCGACCGATCCCGGGCCCGCCGCACGACTGATCGCCACCCTGCCCGCCCTGGAGATGCCCCGTCCGGACTGGCCCGCCGATACCCATCTGATCGGTCCGCTGCTGTGGGAGCCCACCGAGGAGATCCTCGACCTGCCGCCGGGTGACGGTCCGGTGGTCATGGTCGCCCCCTCCACCGCGCACACCGGTGTCGCCGGTATGGCGGAGACAGTGCTCGCCGCCCTCGACGGCACCGGCGTCCGCGTCGCGATCTCCATGCTCGACACCCCGCCCGCCGACCTCCCGTCGTGGGCCACCGCTGGCCTCGGTCGCCAGGACGAACTGCTGTCCCACGCCGCGGTCACCATCGGCGGCGGTGGTCACGGCCTTCTCGCGAAATCCCTGCTCGCCGCTGTCCCGGTCGTCACCGTTCCCGGTGGCGGCGACCAGTGGGAACTCGCCAATAGAGCGGCCCGCCAGGGAAGTTCGATCCTCATCCGGCCATTGACCGCCGAGGCCGTGCGCGAAGCCGTGCTGGCCGTGCTCGACAATCCGCGCTACACCGCCGCGGCGGAAGAAGCGTCGCTCAGCGTGGCCGAGGTCTCCGATCCGATCGCTCTCTGCCACGGTGTCGTGACCACGGCGGCCCGCCGCTGACAGTCGTCGATTCGCGCGCCCGCGATGGCGACTCTCTGCGGCGGCGTCGCCGCGGTAGCAGCGCGATAGCGAGTTGGATCGTCCGGCGGGCGCGGACGCGAGTATCTTGAACACGGTGCGGTTGACCGAGTTCCAGGAACTGTTGCATACCGAGTTCGGGGTGGCGCGCGGCGATGCCCTGCTGAGTGATCATGTGATTCCGTCCCTCGGGGGTCGTACCGGGGCGGATGCGATCGAAGCCGGCGTAGACCCACGGGATGTGTGGCGGGCGCTGTGCGGCGAATTCGACGTGCCGAGGATGCGGTGGTGACGAAGCGATGGTGACGAAGCGATGGTGACGGGGCAGTCCTACTCCTTCGACGAGCGACAGCGGATGATCCCCGTCGACCCCGAGGGGCTGGCGGCGCGGGTGGCGGCGGCCAGGCCCGTAGATTTCGCGGGTTACCGCCAGACCGGGATCGAGTTGATGCTGCTCGGCAGGTACGAGGAGGCGCTCGACCACCTCGATCGCGCGCTGGAAACGGTCGACACCGAGAGCCGCAGGATCACGGTGTGGATCAACCTCGCCGATGTCTACCGCTACCGGGGCGACGCCGCCACCGCGATTGTGCTGTACCGCCGCGCCGTGGACGCGGCCAGGGTGAGCGCGCCCGAGGTGCTCTCGTTCGCGGTGCAGCATCTGGGCAAGGCGCTGGCCGAACAGGGCGAAATCGTCGCCGCGCGCGCACTGCTGCGCGAAGCGCTGCACCTGCGGGTCGCCGAGGGCGATCCGGAGTTGATCGAATCCACTCGGATCGCACTGGAAACCGTCGAGCGGGTGCGGCTCCCGCTACCACCGATGGTTGCCGCACTCCTCGGTGAGGCACCGGTCTTCTCCGGTGACCACGGCGGGATGAGCGACGAGGTCGTCTCCGTCGGCGGTAGGTTCTGGATGAAGCGGGGGCCACGCGCGGTCGCGGAGTACGCACGCCTGAACTGGTTGCGCGACAGTGGGATTCGGGTGCCCGATATCGCGGCCTTCGAGTCCGACGTGCTGGTTCTCGCCGACGCGGGAGTCCCGAGCCTCGCGGCTCGCGCGAGTGCCGCGCCGCTCGGCGTCTCCGGCGAACGGGTGAAGCCCGCGTCCGTGGAGTCCGCGTCCGTGGAGTCCGCGTCCGTGGAGTCCGCGGAGTCGGCGGCCCCGGAGTCGGCGGCCCCGGAATCGGCGGCCCCGGAATCGGCGACGGGTCGGGCCGAGGCGGTCACGGCCGAATTCGTCGGCGCGACCCTCGGTGCGCTGCTGCGTGATCTGCACTCGCTTCCGATCGCCGGGTGTCCGTTCGACGGCGGGTTGGACGTGACGCTCGCGCAGGCGCGCCGAAATGTGCTCGAGGGTCTGGTCGATCCCGACGATTTCGACGAGGACAATGCGGGGGTCGACCCCGAGGAATTGCTGCGTCGTCTGGAGGACGAACGCCCCGACGAGTCGGATCTTGTTGTCACACACGGCGATTTCACCCCCGCGAATGTGCTGGAGGGCGGAATTCTGATCGATACGGCGGCCCTTGGCGTTGCCGACAGATATCGGGATCTGGCATTGGCCGAGCGTGATCTGCGCGGGAATTTCGGTGATCTCGCGGCGGATGCCTTCTTCACCGCCTACGGCCTCGCCGAGCCGGATCGCCGGCGATCGGCCTACTACCGCCTGGTGGACGAACTGTTCTGAATCCCGCGTCCGCCGGTCGGCCCTATCCCTGTTTCCTGTAGTGTCGCGCGGCTTTGGTGCGATTCCCGCAGGTTGCCATCGAATGCCAGCGGCGAGTTCCGTTCTTCGAGGTGTCGAAGAAGAACAGCACACAGTCGGGGTGAGCGCACTGCCTGATCCGGTCGGGGGCCTTGGCCAGCAGGTGGAGCAGATTGTCGGCGGCCAGCCAGCCGGGTAACCACGCGGGGTCGGGCACGTCGGGAGTGTCGGTGGGGCCGTTATCGGTGAGGCTGCGGCGGATACGTCCGTGTCCGAGCACCTCGTTCAGCGCGATGTGGTCGGCGTCTCGAACGGTGGTGTAGATCGCGGCACGCGCGGCGATCAGCGCGTCGAGGGTGCGCTCGTCGGCGGGGGCGTCGATTCCGGCTGTACGCAGCCAGATCTGCAGGCCTGCCACGTCGCTGAGCAGATCCTGCGGTCCGTTCTGCATCCACCGGGTGTCGAGCAGGTCCAACGCCAGCGGTTCACCGAGGTGGGGGCGGGGATCGAGCATGACTGAGATTAACGACCTCCCTGTGGTCGGTATGACGTCCACCCGCAATACTAACCGTCTAAACTGAAATGAAGGGTTGACACGATCGGTGTGGGCGCTCTAGGTTTTAACCAGTCAACCGACTATCAACAGTTAGTTCGAGGGAGTTACGTGATGACGACTGCAACCAGGCTCGGCACCGGTCATATCGGACTGAATGTCACCGATCTGACCCGATCGGTCGATTTCTATCGGCGTGCACTGGGTTTCGAGCAGCTCGCCGCCGGTGCGGAGGACGATCGCCGCTGGGCGTTCCTCGGAACCGACGGCACCCTGATGGTGACGTTGTGGCAGCAGTCCGCCGGTGCGTTCTCGGCGCATACCCCCGGTCTGCACCACCTCTCGTTCCAGGTCGATTCCATCGAGCAGGTCCGCGCGGTGGAATCGGTGCTGCGCGAACTCGACGTCACCTTCGCCCACGACGGCGTTGTCGCGCACGGTGAGGGCGTGGCCTCGGGCGGCATCTTCTTCACCGACCCCGACGGCATCCGGCTCGAGGTATACGCGCCGACCGGCGCCGAGTCCGCGCCCGCTCCCGCCGGCGCCGCGCCGACCTGTGGCTTCTTCTGATCCCGGTGTTCCGATCCTGATGCCGCGATGACGATTCGATAGTCGAGGAGGGGCGCGTGTCCGTCTTTCATTCCGGTGAACTGGCCGTCCAGCGGCGGATGGGCCAGGCCGATATCGCCGAACGCGTCGGCAGGATGATCCGGGCCGACATCCCGGCCGTCGCCGCCTCCTTTCTCGCCGCTCAGCCGATGGTCGTCCTCGCCGCCGCCGATGCGCGCGGGCGGTTGTGGGCCGGTCAGATCGTTGGAACGCCGGGTTTCGTTCATGTCGTCGACGCCGAGACCATCGCCGTCGACGCGCATGCCGCCGCGGGCGATCCCCTCTCCGAGGTGCTGCGAGATCCGGCCCGCATCGGCATGATCGCCCTGCAACCGCAGCGTCGCAGGCGTATGCGGGTCAATGGGCTGGCGCGGCCGAGCGACGCCGGTATCCGGATCACCGTCGACCAGGTGTATTCGAACTGCCCCAAGTACATCTCCCGCCGCGACGTGCGCGGGTACGCGACCGACAGTGTGTCGCCGCCGCCCCGGCGGAGTGCGGAACCGGACCTGGGACAGCGCGCCGCGATCGCCGCGGCGGACACCTTCTTCGTCGCGACCGCGGATGCCGACGGCAACGCCGATGCCTCCCACCGCGGGGGCAATCCCGGTTTCCTACGGGTACTTTCGCCGAATCTGCTGCGCTGGCCGGACTATCGGGGCAACTCCATGTTCATGACGCTGGGCAATATCGAGGTCAACCCGCGCTGTGGGCTGCTGATCCCGGATTGGTCGGGCGGCGGCGCGCTCCAGCTCACCGGCCGGGCCGAATTCACCCGGGAACCAGGGGTTTTCGCCACGGGATCGCAGGGTTCGGTCGATTTCACCATCGAGGAGGTGATCGACTCCAGGGGCTCCGGTCCGCTGCGCTGGGGTCCTGCCGAACTCTCGCCCGTCAATCCATGAACTAGGCGCCGGATATATCCGGCGCCTACACGATGCCGAGACGTTTACGTCGAAATCGGTCTCCGAGAAAGGAATTCGATGAGACCACCGTTGCCGCCGTTCGATCGAGACGGCGCCGCCGCCAAGGTCCTCGCCGCCGAGAATGCCTGGAATACCCGCGATCCCGAGCGCGTCGCCGCCGCGTACACCGAAGATTCGGTGTGGCGCAATCGCGACGAATTCTTCACCGGTCGTGCCGCCATCGTCGACTTCCTGACCCGCAAGTGGTCCGTCGAGAACGGATACGCCCTGCGTAAGGATCTGTGGGCTTTCGATGGCAACCGCATCGCCGTCCGCTTCCAATACGAATGGCACGACCACACCGGCCGATGGTGGCGCAGTTACGGCAACGAGCAGTGGGAATTCGCCCCCGACGGTCTGATGTCACGTCGCGAGGCGAGTATCAACGACGTCGGCATCCTCGAATCCGACCGCCGCATCTTCGGTGCGCGCACGCGGGAAGAGGAGGGGGCCGTTCTGCCGCGCCAATAGCCTTGCCGCTGGCCTCGGCGCAGCAATGGCCCTGCCGGGGTCGGGTGCGGGAGGTGATCCAGGGGGCGAGGTGATGCGCGCGCGTGTCCCGGCCGCGTCGCTTGACTCGAACATCTGTTCGTTTAAGCTGGGCTCCGGACTTGTCGGTGCCGCCCTCTAGTGTGGGCGCCAACCAAAGAACGAGACTTCACCCGGCGAAAAGGGGATCAGGACATGGCACCACAGGCGTACGACCGCGACAAGGCGCTCGAACTGGCGCTGGCCCAGGTCGAGAAGAGCTTCGGCAAGGGTGCGGTGATGCGCCTCGGCGAGGAAGCGCACCAGCCCATCTCGGTGATCCCGACCGGTTCCATCGCCCTCGACGTCGCCCTCGGCATCGGCGGCCTGCCCCGTGGCCGCATCGTGGAGATCTACGGTCCGGAATCCTCGGGTAAGACCACCGTCGCCCTGCACGCGGTCGCCAATGCCCAGGCCGCGGGCGGTGTCGCCGCCTTCATCGACGCCGAGCACGCGCTCGATCCCGATTACGCCCGCAAACTCGGTGTCGATACCGACGCGCTGCTGGTCTCCCAGCCCGATACCGGTGAGCAAGCCCTCGAAATCGCGGACATGCTCATCCGGTCCGGCGCGATCGACATCATCGTCATCGACTCCGTCGCCGCCCTGGTTCCGCGCGCCGAGATCGAGGGCGAGATGGGCGACAGCCACGTCGGCCTGCAGGCCCGCCTGATGAGCCAGGCGCTGCGCAAGATGACCAGCGCGATCAACAACTCCGGCACCACCGCCATCTTCATCAACCAGCTGCGGGAGAAGATCGGCGTCATGTTCGGTTCGCCGGAGACCACGACCGGCGGTAAGGCGCTGAAGTTCTACGCCTCGGTGCGCCTGGATGTGCGTCGCATCGAAACCCTCAAGGACGGCACCGACGCGGTCGGTAACCGCACCCGCGTCAAGGTCGTGAAGAACAAGGTCTCGCCGCCGTTCAAGCAGGCCGAATTCGACATCCTCTACGGCCATGGCATCTCCAAGGAGGGGTCGCTCATCGATATGGGCGTCGAGCACGGCTTCATCCGCAAGTCCGGCTCCTGGTACACCTACGAGGGCGATCAGCTCGGTCAGGGCAAGGAGAACGCCCGAAAGTTCCTGCTCGAGAATATCGATATCCGCGACGAGGTCGAGAAGAAGATCAAGGAGAAGCTCGGTATCGGCGCAGTGGTGACGGCGGAGGCCGGTGCCGAGGTTCCCGCCGAATTCTGATTCGACGCCGATCATGAGCACAGCGTCCTCGGAGACAGGGCCGTCGATGACTCCGGAGATGTCCCGGTCGGGCGGGCGGCAACCACGACCAGTCCGGTCGGCCGAAGGTGGTTCGGCCGACCCGGACACCGCGGGCGCCCGGTCGAGCGAACCCGATCCGCAGCGGGGACGCTCGACCGGGGCCACGCCTCGAACCGGTCGGTCGCGCGGTCGCCGAGCGCGATTCGGGGCTGATAACTCCCAGACGGCCGACGACGGAGGATCAGACGGCCGATGGGTGGATCCGGTGGCGGCCGGATCCCAGCGCGGTGCCGAGCGCACCCCGCAGGGCGGGACGGTCGAGCAGGCGAAGGAAGTATGTCTTCGCCTGCTCGCTGTCCGCGCTCGTAGCCGCGCCGAACTCGCTCAACGTTTGGCCGCCAAGGGCTATACCGAGCATGTCACCGATCTGGCGTTGGGACGTCTCGCCCAAGTCGGCCTCATCGATGACGTGGCCTTCGCCGAACAATGGGTGCAGTCCCGTCACACCTTCTCGGGTAAGGGCAAACAGGCTTTAGCCCAGGAGCTGCGACGCAAGGGTGTCGCCGCCTCCGACGCGGCCCCCGCCCTCGAAGCCATCTCCTCCGACGACGAGATCACCCGTGCCACCGACCTGGTCCGACGCAAACTTCGCACCATCCCCCGAGATCTGGACGCCGACAAGACGATCCGCCGCCTCGTCGGCATGCTTGCCCGCCGCGGCTACAGCAGCGCCACCGCCTTCAACGTCGTGAAAGCCGAACTCGCACAGGTCGAATCGGTGAACGACGAGTTCGACTGATCTCACCACCCGCTCGGGATCGGGCGGGCGGCCCCGCTCACTGTCCTGATCGGGATCGTGGCGCGGAATTCTCCGATACTCTCGAAATCGTCCCCGGACTTGCGGGTGGAGTCGAACACCGCACCTCACCACCATGTTCCCGCGCCGAGCCGACCGACCGTGCGACCTTGCGATCGGCAGCGCGCCTTGCGAAGGGAGAGTTCATGATGTCGTCCGCGGCGGACAATGCCATACGCCCACTCGAAATCCGGACCCTGGGCAGGAATGCGCAGGTCCTTCTGCACGAGCTCGGGACGACGCTCGCCGCGGCGTACGGATCGGTGTCCAATCCCCGTTGCAGGCAGGCGATCTCGGTGTTCGCGGCGAATATCGATGGCGAGTTGCGCGAGCGGATCCGTCCACCGGCGAGCGACGGGGGTATCTGTGTGGTGCGCGCAATCCTCCTCGACGAGCGGTCGTTGGGGCCAACACCCCCCATCTGGGCGGCCGTCGACGACGACGCGAGCCTGTCCCTGGATCTTCAGATGCTGTTGCTCGCCAGCATGATCGGTCTGCCTTTCGGGTGGCGCGGCCAGCAGGAGGGGCGACTGGTGAACAATGTCATGCCCGCGCGGGGTTATGAGAACGTGCAGATCGGGGCGAGCAGCTCACTGCTGCTGAGCCCGCATACCGAAGACGCCTTCCATCCGCATCGCTCGCACATATTCCTGCTCAGTTGTATTCGCAATATGGAGGCGGTCGCGACCACCATCTCCTCGGTCCGCGATGTGGACCTCTCCGCGTCCGACCGCGAACTGCTCTTGCGCCCCACCGTCCCGATCCTCCCCGACCTCACCTATGGGGACCTGGAACGGCACGGGCCCGCGGAGCCGATTCCGATCCTGTGGGAGCGGTCGGACGGGTTGTGCCTGCGCTACGACCCGGACTTCACGCCGTGGGGCGACGCCGATCCGGAATTTCGAGCGGCGTACCGGCGATTGGGCGCCGAACTCGAGCGCGTCGCCCGGCGCGTCGTGCTCGAGCCGGGCGATGTCGCGATCATCGACAACGATGTGGTCGTGCACGGCCGCGTCCCGTTCACGGCGCGTTTCGACGGCACCGACCGATGGCTCAAACGGGTGAATATCGCCATGCCGGATAGGCCGCGACCGGTCACGGAGCTGGCCGAGAACGGATACGGTCAAAAGGTCGAATATCTCTGCCTGGAGTCGAAATGACCGACATGCCACTGCGCGTGCTTTCGCGTAATGATCTGGCGGACATCGCCATAACACCCGCAGAAGTGATCGCGTCGGTGCGCGAGGTCTATGTGACTCTGGCGCAGGGGCAATCGCGTAATCCGGCCAAGATCGCGCTGCCGTTGCCGGAGCGGGATTCGGTCTCGTACTCGATGCTCGGCTACGACGGGTCCCGTCGGATCGTCGCCTTCAAGACGTCGTACAAACAGGAGAGGGGACGCGGCGACAAGCAGTACTACACCACCATCACCCTCTACGACGACGACACCGGCGCTCCGATCGCTTTGATGGACTGCGCGCGGATCGGGGCGCTGCGCACACCGGCCGCGAGTGCGCTGCTCGCCGAGGCCAGCGCCGCGCCGACCGCCGAGACGGCACTGTTGATCGGGACGGGTACCCAGGGCCGACAGGCGCTGCCATACCTGCTGGCGGTACTGCCCGGTGTGAATCGCCTGATGCTGTACGGAACCCATGACGCCGGAATCGCCGCGGTACTGGACGTATTCCACCAGCACCACCCGGACCGGACGATCGAAGTCGTCAGTGATCCGCTCGGCGCCGCGCAGGAGGCCGATATCGTGCTGGCCGCGTCGGGACCGGCCACCGCGGTCAAGATTCGGACGAACTCGCTCAAACCCGGCGCGGTACTGGTCGACGTCGGATACGGCGTCGCCGATTCGGCCCTGCTGGATTCCGACTACGCCATCGCCACCAGCGCGAGCCAGTTGGCCGTCACCGGAAAGTATCTGGCGGATTCGGACGGATCGCTGCGACCGGTCGACGCCGAACTCCCGGAAATACTCGCGGGTCGGGCGGCGGGACGACGAGGCCCCCAGGATCGCGTTTTCGCGTACAACAGCGGGTTGGTCGTCACCGATATCGCGGTCGGACACGCTTTGGCTACCCGCGCCATCGAAGAAGGCCGTGGACAGGAGTTACGACCGTGGAGGTGATCATGACCGTGGACGACGTAGCACGCGCGACCGACGGCGTGGCGCGAACGACCGGTCCCGCCGCTGGTGCGCGGCCCGAGAATGTCGTCGGCCGGGTCTCCGACCTGGTCGGCCGCACCCCCCTCATCGAATTGTGCCGCACCGGTTCGGGATCACGACTACTACTCAAACTCGAACAGTTCAACCCCACCGGCTCCGCCAAGATCCGCATGGCCCGACAGATGGTCATCGAGGCCGAACTCGACGGCCGTCTACCTCCCGGCGGCCACATCATCGAATCCACCTCGGGTAACACCGGACTCGGCCTCGCCGTCGTCGCCGCCGAACGCGGCTACCGCTTCACCGCCGTCGTCGACAACCACGCCGCGAAAGACAAACTCCGCGCCATGGCAGCCATGGGCGCACGCCTGATCTATATCGCCGACACCACCGACGACGGCCCAAGCGCCACCGCACGCGAAGAACACGCCGCCGCCCTCGCCGCCGCCGAAGACGGCGCCTACTTCTTCGACCAACACAACAACCCCAGCAATGCCCGCGGATACCACGCCCTCGCCCATGAGCTCCGCACCGACCTCCACACCGATATCGACTACCTCGTCAGCTCCGTAGGTACCGGCGGATCACTGTTCGGCACCGCCCGCGAACTCCGCCGCCACGGCTCCGGCGTCACCGTCATCGGTGTCGAACCCATCGGCTCCATCGCATTCGGCGGCCCCGGCGGCCCCTACTGGCAATCGGGAACCGGCACCCCGCCCGGGGGCGTGATCGGCACTACGATCGATTACGAACTCCTCGACGAGGGTGTCAAAGTATCGGATATCGACGCGTTCGCCACGGCGCGCGTGGTGGCGCGGCGTCACGGACTGATGCTCGGCGGTTCGGTGGGCGGCGCGGTCTTCGTGGCGATGCGGCTGCTCCGTGAAATCCCTTCCGGGAGCACGGTGGTGACCATCGCCTGCGATGGGGGCGAAAGATATCTGGACACGATCTTCAACGACGAATGGATGCGCGACAAAGATCTGCTGAATCCGGCCGCGGAGGGAGAGGTTCGACGATTGCTCGATGAATACGGCCGTGAGGTCGGTTCCACGGCGGTCCCCGGATCCCCGGGCCCGCCGACGCCCGCGTAACCACTGACGGTTCCGGGATCGCCGGAAGGCCCCGCCCTCAGCCGGACTCGCCGTAGCGCCTCTCACCCCGCGAGATCGGCCGGAATAAGGCTCATCTCTTCGTTGTGAGATCCACGCCCGGCGCGGCGTCGGTGATCACCGAATCGGCCGCGAGCACGGTGCCACCCTTGGTGCGCCGCCGGACCCGCAGTCGCTGTTCCACCGTGGTGGCCGCGTAGGAGAGCGAACTGTTGAGCACGATCATGATGATCGCGACGACGATCAGCGCCGGGATGATGTTCTGCTCCGCGGCGCCGAGTTGTTTACCCTCGCGGACGATCTCGCCGTAGGTGATCTGGTAACCGAGCGCCGTATCCTTCAGTGCGACAACCATTTGCGAGATGAGCGCGGGGAGCATCGCGGTGATCGCCTGCGGCAGCAGGATCAACCGCATCAGCTGATTCTTGCGCAGACCGAGTGCGACGGCGGCCTCGCTTTGGCCCTTGGGCAGCGAGCGGATGCCCGCCCGGACGATTTCGGCGATGACCGACCCGTTGTAGAGGGTCAGCGCGACGACCACCGCGGCGAGCGCGAGATCGTCGGGTTTGAAGACCTTGTATTCGGAGAACAGCGCGAACAGGAAGATCATCAGGATCAGCACCGGGATGGCGCGGGAGAATTCGACGATCACGCCTGCGACGACGCGCACCCACCGGTGTTCCGAGAGCCGCAGAATGCCGAAGATCATGCCGAGCACCAGCGCGAAGAAGATGGACAGCACCGCGGCGACGATGGTGCCCTTCAGGCCGGGCAGCAGGTAGGTCTGCCAGACATCGCCGTCGAGGAACGGCTTCCATTTGTCCGCGGCGAACTGGCCCTGCTTGTCGAAGGCCCGGTACAGCACGAACCCCACCGCGAGTATCGCGACGGCCACCAACGCCGAGAAGATGTGGTTGCGCACCCGCGCGCGTGGTCCGGGTGCGTCGAAAAGGACGGATGCGCCGGAACTCATCGGGCCACCTCGAATCGCTTGGCGAGCCAGCCGAACAGCAGGCCGGTCGGAAGAGTCAGGCAGACGAAGCCGAGTGCGAAGATCGCGCCGATAGCGATGACGGCGGCTTCGATATCGTTCATCTCCGCCATGAGATAGGCGGCCTCGGTGACACCGATGGCCGAGGCGATCGTCGAGTTCTTGGTGAGCGCGATGAGCACGCTGCCGAGCGGCGCGATCACCGACCGGAAGGCCTGCGGCAGTACCACATAGCGCAGATTCTGGCTGAAGCTGAAGCCGAGCGAGCGACCCGCCTCGGACTGACCGAGCGCCACGGTGTTGATACCCGAGCGCAGCGATTCGCAGACGAATGCGCCGGTGTAGACGCTCAGACCGACGACTGCCCACCGGTAGTTGTTATCGGTGATCGAGTCACCGGCGAGTTTCCAGCCGAGGGTCAGGTACAGGCCGAGCGAGCAGAACAGGATGATGAGCGTCAGCGGGGTGTTGCGCAGGATCGTGACGTAGGCGGTGCCGAGTGCACGGGCGATCGGCACGGGGGAAACGCGCATCGCGGCGACCAGGGTTCCCAGGATCAGCGCGCCGACGGCGGAGAAGGCGGTCAGCGTGATGGTCACCCAGAAGGCTTCCAGAATCCTGGCGTGGTAGTCCGAGATCAGGTCGAACACGGTGGGCGCATCCCTCCGATCGGTATGGGTTCGGTTAATCGGTGAGGCGGGTGGTCCGGGGATCGCGGACCACCCGCGGGGGAATCAGTAGCGGTTCACCGTCGGAGGCTGCGGCGCGGGGTAGCCCGAGCTGCCGACCGTCGCGGCGAAGGCCTTGGACCAGCTACCGTCCGCGATCATGGCCTCGATCGCGTCGTTGACCTTGCCGCGGAGCTCGGAATCGCCCTTCTTCAGACCGATGCCGTAATTCTCCGTGGTGAACGGCTTGCCGACGACCTTGAGCTGGCCGGGGGACTGCGCGGCGAAACCGGCGAGGATGATGTCGTCGGTGGTCACGGCGTCGACCGAGCCGTTGCGCAGCGCTTCGACACACAGCGAGTAGGTGTCGAACTCCTGCAACTGGACGTCCTTGGCGTACTTCTCCTTGACGTTCTGCGCGGGGGTCGAGCCCTTCACCGAGCACAGCTTCTTGTTGCCGGTCAGCGATTCGGCGCCGGTGATATCGGTGTTATCCGCCTTCACCAGCAGCGACTGGCCCGCCACGAAGTACGGGCCCGCGAAATCGACCTTCTCCTTGCGCTTGTCGTTGATCGAGTAGGTGGCGACGATGAAGTCCACCTGGCCGTTCTCGATCAGCGTCTCACGCTGTGCCGACGGCGCTTCCTTGAAGGTGATCTTGTCGGGTTTCACGCCGAGTTTGTCGCCGACGTATTTGGCGACCTCGACGTCGAAACCGCTGAACGAGCCGTCCTTGTTCCGCAGGCCGAGTCCGGGCTGGTCGAATTTGATCCCGACCGTCAGCTCCCCGTCCTTGGCATTGTCGAGGGCGGATTTGTCATCGCCGCCGCCACAGGCGGTAACGGCGAGCGCCAGGGCGATCGCCCCGACACCGAAGCGCAGTGCACGGTTGATCCTCATCGAGTTCCCAACTCCTCTTGTGGTTTTCGTTGCCGTGTTCCAGTGCGGTCAGTGGCTCAGGATCTTGCCCAGGAAATCCTTGGCGCGCTCGGATTTCGGTGCCGTGAAGAAGGATTCGGGTTCGGTGTCCTCCACGATCTGGCCGTCTGCCATGAACAGCACGCGGTGGCCCGCGCGGCGCGCGAATCCCATCTCGTGGGTGACCACCAGCATGGTCATCCCTTCCTTCGCCAGCGAGACCATGACCTCGAGCACCTCGTTGACCATTTCCGGGTCGAGGGCCGAAGTCGGCTCGTCGAACAGCATCACCTTCGGATTCATCGCCAAGGCGCGGGCGATCGCCACGCGCTGCTGCTGGCCGCCGGAGAGTTGCGCCGGATATTTGTCGGCCTGGTTCGCGATGCCGACGCGCTCCAGTAGTTCCATGGCGCGCGTGCGTGCGGCGTCCTTCTTGGTCTTGCGAACCTTCATCGGCGCGAGCATCACGTTCTCGAGAATGGTCTTGTGCGCGAACAGGTTGAAGGACTGGAACACCATGCCGACGTCGGCGCGCAACGCGGCCAACGCTTTTCCTTCGGCGGGCAACGGCACCCCATCGATGGCGATATCGCCGGAATCGATCGGCTCGAGCCGGTTGATGGTGCGGCACAACGTCGATTTACCCGACCCGGACGGGCCGAGCACGATGACGACCTGACCCTTCGGCACCTCGAGGTTGATGTCGCGCAGCACGTGGAGTTCGCCGAAATGCTTGTCCACCTTGCTCATCGCGATCATGGGCGGCCCGGCGGGAGCGACGTTCGCGGTGGTGGCGGCGTCTGTGCTCAGTGACTGTGGGACGCTGGTCGCGCCTTCGTCCCCGGTCGTTGCGTCCCCGGCGGTGTCGGGCGCGGCATCGGCGTCGGTCATGGTCCTTGACCTTAAGGGGAAAAACGGATTTTGCCCTGCTTTCTGTGACACGCCGTGACGCCGCGCCGAATAGTCACGTGGCTGTAACCTTCGCGTTCCTGCCCGGAATAATCCCGCCGATGCCCAGAGCCTGCGCCGATGCGCGCGTCGGGCCGGACACCGGCACCCGTACCCTGGACGGGTGGATTCGATCGGACAAACCGCGCTGCATCCCATCCAGCTCCAGGCCGACGGTGATGCCCGCAGTTACGAGGTCCGCACCTTCGGTTGCCAGATGAACGTGCACGATTCCGAACGCTTGTCCGGCCTGTAGATGCATGTAGTTTCTTCCAGATCATGGGAGAAGCATGGAGATCAGGAAACTTTGCCAAAAAGTGGGCGAAGAGAAGAACCTGAGACAATCCACCGTATTCAGCTATAGAAGATTGCTTCTCATGCTCGGTGTAGAGGATGACTCTATAACCAGAGCGGAAGTAGAAGCACTTCTATTCGATATAGACAATCCTTCCACCCGGCGAGCTACGGTGATCGCAGTCCGTAGTGTGCTGGGATTCAAAATCAAGATTCCCAAAGCGCCGAAACGAAGCTATGTGCTTCCAGAGGAGTCGACTCTAAGGCTTGCTCTGATGATTACACCCCATGAGATCAGGGGATTGATGATGATGTATGCCGGTTTACGTATCGGTGAGGCATGTGCGGTCACCAGGAAGCAAGTCAATGGCGACAAGCTTCTAGTTGATAGGCAGATACTCGAACTCTATGCCAGTGAGGCAGAGACCGGGGGCAAGGTCGAAAAGGTATGCGTACTTGCTCCGGTCAAAGGTAGTGAAGCTGAGATAGTCATACCTCATTGGTTGTCCCCGCTGATTGCCACGCTGGACGATACTGCCGTACCTAGCCGGGTGCGTGAGTCGTTACGTAGGGCAGGTAAGAAGGTCGGCATATCGTTGAATCCTCATCTACTTCGGCATTGGTATGCCACAACGATGCTTGAGCGGGGTGCGCCGTTGACCTTGGTCCAAGCTCAGATGAGACATTCGGACATAGCTGTAACTCTGCGTGCATATTCAGAGCACAACAATGAGGACATACACAAGATGTTCGATACCGACCGCTAGGTAACTGTCTGTTACAAGTTCGTGACCCTCTGCTATAACTGCGTGGCTCAGCCGAGCATGTCAGCAACTAGCAGGGGGTTTCACATCAGATGGCAGATAACTTGTGGGTGATTGCCGCAGTTTTGATCGGCATACCGGTGTTCCTGTGCTCATTGGCGGCATTGATCATGCTGATAGCTATGTTCCCTTGGTATGCATTGGCCTTCTTATTGATTGCCATAGTTGTCTTCATAGTGAAGGTTAGGTAGCCTTCCTTCAAGCCAATCGACCAAAGGATAGAGCAATGGGCATCCAACAGATCGTGACCAGCGACTATGACGGTAGGCGCATCGAGTCCGAGACCAAGCCGACCAAGTTGACTATCCAGCGGCCGGGGCAGACTGCCAAAGAAGCTGAGAGCTTTGAGCTGTACCTCAATGCCGCTGATCTGGAGCAGTTCATTGACTCTCTGAGCGATCCAGCCAAGTCGATCATCCCGCCGAGCCGTCCGAGCGCAGCGCCCGTGACACGTGGCCGGGCCAGTACCAACACTAAGCCTGCCAGCGAGCTTGACCAGTACAAGGCCGATCTGCTCAAAGAGCTTGACCTCACCGATCAGGCTGTCCGCAACCGTGAACAAGCGTGGTTGGACGCCAAGGATTGGGCGGACGACAAGAAGGAACTTGGTGAGCTGATCAACGCCACCGACCGGGCCGACAAGGATCAGTTGCTTGATGTGCTGCGCAGTGGCAAACGCTTCATCAACGCTGGTGTGGTGAAGGTGGCTCGTCTGCACCTGGGGGAAGCGCTTCCCGAATGATCTGAGTCGACACAGCCACTAGAGGGACCGTGACGGGCGAATCGTCACGGTCCCTACTTCATGTGTACCCCATGCAGAGAACGGCACGCAGCAGAGCACGCAGGGAGCGCTATGGCTGCCAGTAGTCCTGTACCGCCCGCTGATCGTGCATTATGGAGCCTTCCCGCTGATCACTAGGGATGAAGCCCCAACTTGGCTGGGTGGTGCCCTTCTTGACCACGAGGGCCGCTAGAGAGCTTTCTCCCCGTCGCTGGCAATCCAACGACACGGTATCGAGCAAACCCCGGAAGTTGCGATAGTTGTACCGGCTGTCTTCTATGACCAGCTCTAGACCCTGGTAGGTGATGAGCTGGCGTGTGGTGGCTACGGCGATGAGTGCGGCCCGCGCTTTGACCAGAGCGTCCAATAGCCTCTGATCAACCGTGACTGTGTACCCCGGTCGCCACGAAAATGTAAGTGTCTCACCAAGATTGATCATGCCGACAGTGTGACACAGTGTGACTCCACCCTGATCTATTTCTAGATAGATTCATGTATATCAACGCAAATGTCATTGTTTGAAACAGGTGCAGATAGCATCGCTCTGATTGTCATATCATATGTAAGTAGATGGATCTGTATATCTATCAGACATGACTCATGCGATTGGGCGCTAATAGCACGATTGTGCCGGATGTGACATAATAGACCTGTAGAGAATACGAGTCGCCTGGCAACGAAAGGACTAACTACAACCTAGATTTCTATTGGAAAAGAGAAAGAGGAAATAGCGCCTTGGATTGCCAGCCGGGGCGCTATTTCTATATCCAAATTCCAATAGAAAGCAAGTGTTTACAATTAGAACACCTAAATATATGTACGAAATCATCGGGACCAATCCCGATGACCAGCGTCAACGAACAGGACGCTACAACGCCGAGTGGGGCAAGAAACGCGTAGTACGGACTGACACCCTCTATGAAACCTACTGGGCCGATGAAGTAGAAGCCCAAGAGTTCACAATAGTTGAATACGAGCCTATGGGCCAGCGAGAGCAACTAATCAAGAACGCCAAGGCATGGGCATATAAGAAGTATCCGCAACTAGAAAGAGACGACCTAAGCCAAGAGATAGAGATCAAGGCTTGGGAACTGGAAGACCACCTAGATTACAAAGGAGAATGGGACCAACCCGCAT
Organism: Nocardia sp. NPDC005366; assembly: GCF_040606855.1. Classification (NCBI taxonomy): domain Bacteria; kingdom Bacillati; phylum Actinomycetota; class Actinomycetes; order Mycobacteriales; family Nocardiaceae; genus Nocardia; species Nocardia sp. NPDC005366. Next base: position 182,075 of record NZ_JBEXFQ010000010.1, on the reverse strand, counting down.
ACATCATGACATCACTACAAAACAGGGTTCATGACTACGCTCGGCAGGAAATCGGATATGAGAAAGTGAACAAGATTACAGATGAAGTCATTACACATACCCGATTCGATGTTCCGGGGGTGGATGAAGACTTGGTATTCACGGCCAAGACCCTCAAAGCCGGGTTATTGCTATTTATTGTAGCTCCATACACTCTAAGTCTTCTAACGAAGGATAGCTTGTATTCAATCTACAAGACGATGAGCAAGGGGGAGCACAAGGCGCTCTTGCAGAGCGCTGTCAATCCTAACCCTACCTCTCTACGTTCACTTGATAGATTAATAGAAAAGTATCTACCTATTATCAATCAATAGAGAAGTACCTAGTTCGGCTTCGCCTCACAAACTATATAACGTGAAAAGAAGACAAAAAAAGACAAAAACTTAGTAACGAAAGGATAACGAATATGAGAGATAGATCTAAGCGTAGCGGGAGGTCAAGCAATGACATACCAGACACACACGCTCTATTGGCGTAAGAAGTGCGCACAGGCTCCAGATTGGCCCGTAGAGCCCGAACAAGCTACAGGCGGCATCGGACTACCCCCGAGCAATGAAATTAAGGCAGAGAGGCATACAGAGCCGGGGGGAGGCGAAGCAGATTAACCAACAACTAAACCCAAACAATATCAGTCCTCCAACATGGGTACCGAGAATGATAATTGACTGCATAGGTCTTTTTGTGATCTTTCCCGGTCTATTCGATAGGAGGGCAATAGAGCCATGACATCAGAAAAAACGCAGATAGATTCCATCATGGATCAAATAGAAGTATTGATACAACAAGCAATGGAACTGAACGTACATCCAATGCGCATTGATTTGGCAGTGCGTCGTTGGAAACATCTATTGAATCAATGACATATAATGAATATGAGTCGACTCACGAACTAGTTGGCTCAAAAGGAATAAATACTATGTTCAACAAAGATTTGGAATACGAGATAGAAGAAGATACGCAATGCCATCTATTCATTGGAGCCAAGAATAAGGCCGGATACGGTGTGGTGCGACTGGGAAACAGCACCACATTGGCGCACAGGTATCAATGGCAGAAGCGCCGGGGAGTCATAGAACAACCCGGTATAGAAGTCTGTCATACCCACAGCGGCAATAGGCATTGTGTCAACGTGGACCATTTGAAATTGGGCACACATGCTCAGAACATGGCGGACATCAAAGAGCATAGTCGAGTGTACTGCGATGCCGGATTGCATCAGCTGGATGCGATCAACAGCTTTGTATGGAACAACAAGCGTATATGTAAAGCATGTCGCGCGGGGGGAGGGGGGTGACAATAGAAATACCAGACTATGAACAACTAGAATATGCATCATATGACGTTACGTATATAGATGAAGAACCGTACGTCTTGGTTCCGCTGTTGGATGCTGCGAGAATGGATGCATTGATAGAAGAACTGTACAAGGAAAGACATATCAACAGTGAGTGTGCTGGATAGGTGAAGGGTGAAATATCCTAATTAGAGCATATTTGATGGTCAAATATGGATACCAGCAATTTGCGCCTATGACTTAACGAGTGCAGTCAAATTGCTAAACAACTGCTCAGCATTGCTGAGCCTGAATAAGCATCAAAGAAAACGAGTATCATTATCGAAAGGAATTGATATATGGAATGAAATATAACGAAGAACAAAAGCGGGCATTTGTAGAATTGGCGGGGGAAACAGGATTGACCGCAGCTAAACGCACATTAGGTTATCCGAATCATTGGGTGACCGCTAAGAAGTGGTGTGATGACGCCGGGGTTGAAATTGTCTTGGATGAATTGAAGCAAAAGGCAGCCGAATACAATAGTTTCTATCAAGAAACGGAGCTGTTGATAGTACTGCAAGAGTCTATTCAACGTGCCCGTGAGTTGATGGAATCCCAAGACTTGACCCCCGGTGAGCATGACAAGCTGGTCAATGGAATAGTCAAGGCTACCAATAGCATTCAGATGCTCAGAGGTAAGGCTACAAACTATCGTCCGTCGCAAGAAGATACGACCGATGCGGAAGCCTTGAAGCTCTATGACTCCTGGAAGAACGGGGCTGATCATGAGTGAAGATCGGCGAGTACCTAGAACAGTTCCCGCGTGATCTGGTATCAAGTTCGGTCGGTAGGCAACTGCTGACGCGTAACGATCCGTTGTTATTCGCAATCCTGTATTGCTCACATCACTTGGCATTCGAAGGTGAACAACCGAGCTTGTCTCAGTTCCATCTAGATTTAGCCGAATACGGCAAGGGATGGATGAGCAAGGGTCAAGGTCGAGACTGTTGGATTGCACCGAGACAATCGGGTAAGTCGACATGGCTGTTCACAATCTTGCCACTCTGGGCAGCAGCGCACGGTCACTTGAAGTTCATTGCGGCATTCAGTGATTCGGCAGATCAAGCAACCAAGCACTTGCAGACCTTCAAGAATGAGCTGGATACCAACGACTTGCTACGTAAGGACTATCCGAAGCTATGCAAGCCGTTGATGTCGGGGGCGGTCAAGAGGTACATCTCTCAATCAAATCAAGAGATACAACAAGACAACGGGTTCTCATTCGTTGCCAAAGGTATTGATAGCAAGTCCCTTGGATTGAAGATAGGCAATACCAGACCCGATCTATTGCTGTTGGACGATATCGAACCCAATGAATCCAACTATTCAGCGCATGAAGCGCGTAAAAGACTGCGCACAGTATTGGATTCAGTGTTCTATCTGAATGACCGAGCACATATCGTATTGGTCGGTACAACTGTCATGAGTGGCAGCATTATCGACCAGTTGCGCAAGGTCGGAGATCTGCGAGCTGAGTTCGATTCGCTGTCTCAACATGTGGACATACCGAATGATCTTGATCCTGAACCTCTAACCGCTGATAAGTGTTTGTTATCGGGGGTCAGAACTAGTGAGCAAAGCGAACAAGATAGCGATAGCGGTATCTATTCACCACGTAGGGCAAATAGATATGCGATCAGCCATCCGGTAGCAGGCTATGAAATAAAGTCCGCTAGCGTTGAATCTGGAGCGTATTCTGATAGTTCGACGTTCGATGATGTAGACGACGAATTGTCAAGCTCTGACCAATCGGGTAAGAGTATGGCAAATGCAATCCAATCGTTATCATTCGCAAGTTCGCAAATGCCTCGACTTGACAACAGTTCCGATGAGTGCGTGACAACTGGTGAAGAAAATGGATTTAAATCTTTTGGTTTGTTTTCGGATACATCTATACCTACATCACATATAGAACAGCCAGCGGATTTCAAGGCTATACATGATGCTGAGCTATCCAGGTTGACAGGTCCGAAACGTGTCAACCGGGGGGAAGATCAAGCGGAGACATCAATAGAACCAATAGACTTCTATGATTCTCTGGATGATGATCTACGTTGGATAGCGGATGAGAAGATCAGTGTTCACTACTACCCGGCGATAGTGATAGGCCAGCATGGAGACGAGTCTTCTTGGTGGCCTGAGTTCAAATCTCTTGATGAATTGAACCGTATTCGCCATACCCGCGCGTTCCAGATGAACTATCAGAACAAGCCGGTCAATATAGATGCCGCCTATTGGTCGGATCAAGACATCGAGATAGGCGAAGCGCAAGACTATAAATACACGTTGTTGTCGGTTGATCCTGCGGTATCTACCAAGACGACCAACGATTACACGGCATTGGTAATCGTGTCTCTCGGTTTCGATGGAATGGCGTATGTACGTCATGCCGAACAGGTCAGATATGTATCGACACAGTTACGCGATAAAGTCAATGAACTGATAGATAGATACGACGTAGGTCTGTTGCTGTGTGAGACCAACCAGGGCGGTATGTTGTGGAAGTCGGTTTTCGACGGCATCAAATGTCGATACAAGCCTATACATCAGACTGAGCCCAAGGCGGTTCGTGCTGGTAGGGCATTGGATTATTATCGAAAGAATAAGGTAAGGCATACAAGACATTTTGGTGATCTGGAAGAGCAGATGTATAGCTTTCCCAAAGTTGTGCATGATGACTTGGTTGATGCGCTATCAGCGGGTACGCATTATTTCCTGACTATGTCCAGTAGGCCGAAAGTCACGCAACAATCTTACTTGTAAATTGTTATAATTGTTACAAATATTACGAAAGGAACTAGCATGCTCTGGCATGCAATGTATTGTCACTATTAACACAAGCCGTCCAAATTATATTGGACAGCAGAGATGAATATCTAAAGGCTGAAAGCTACTACAACGGAACAGTAGAAGAGATCTTCGCGAGTCCCAAGATTCGCAAGGCCCTTGAGGCATCGGGAGACAGCGACCGAATCAACTACGCGGCGACGCCGGTCAACGCCGTAGCCAACCGTCTAGAGGTCACTGGCGTAACGACACTGAGTGACCAGGCCGGGGCGGTCATAGATCGCACGTGGGAGACGAACAACCTAGAACTTGAGCTGACGCAGCTGTTCGTCAAGACGCTCGTGTACGGCAGCGCCTATCTCACCGTGTGGCCGGATGCTTCCGGTGAGACCCAGGTCTACTACAACAGTCCGCTGAGCACGACGGTGCTCTATGACCCCGAGAATCCACGTAGAGCGATCGTCGGGGCAAAGCTGTGGTCTGCGGAGCTGGCCGACGGCACGGAGCGTCACAGGCTCAATCTGTACTACCCGGATCGCACAGAGCGGTATCTGAGCAAGGCCGAACGTCTGCCGTTCCGGGTGCGAGATGTCGATTTTGAGCCTTACGGCGAAGACTGGTTGTCTCCCAACCCATTTGGTGAGATTCCGGTATTCCATTTCACCACTGGTCAAGATCAATACGGCAGACCCGAGCATACCAACGCCTATGCGGCACAGAACGCGATCAACAAGCTTCTGATCAGCCAGTTAGCGAGTGTGGAGTACTACGGGTTCCCCACTCGATACGCCATCAACGGTGAGGGTGGAACACAGTCGGACTTCTCCGATGACGACGACGGCACCGACGCGGGATCGCTGAGTACGGCACCGGGCATGTTCCAGCACTTCAGCAATGTCAGCAAGGTTGGGCAGTTCGAGGCAGCCAAGCCGGGTACCTACATAGACCCGTACAAGGAATATGTACGCGCAATGGCATCTGTCACCGATACACCTTTCCATGTCTTCGAGGCAGTAGCTACGAACGTGTCGGGTGAAGCCGTACGCGGAGCCGAAGCTCCGTTGGTCAAGAAGGTACGTGTACGCCAACTGTCGATAGGTCACGTATTGCGCAAGATGTTCATATTCGTGTTGAAGCTCAACGGCATTACCGAAGACGTACAGATTCAATGGAGACAGATCGAATCAATCGACACGTCCGAGCGATGGAGCATCAACAAGAAGAAGGTAGAGGCAGGTCTACCGGTACGACAGATGCTCATAGAAGACGGCTACGACACCACATTGATAGACAAATGGGAACAGGCGGGACTGTTGCCGGAATTCAACACTACAGAAATAGAAAGGGTAAACAATGACTGAAACAACAACAACCGATGACAACGCCGAGGATCTGACCAAAGTGCGAGAAGCGTTGAAGAACGCCAATAGTGAGGCTGCGAGCTATCGCCACAAGGCAACTGAACTGGAATCACAGCTGACTACGGCTACGGCCAACGCTGAGAAGTACAAGGCCGGATACCTACAGACCAAGCTCAATGCTGCACTCAAGGATCATGGCGCGACCAATCCGAAGATCGTCAAAGTTCTCGATACCAGCAAGATCGACCTTGACGACGCGGGGGAGTTGGTTGGATTCGATGAGCAATTGACCGAAGCCAAGACCGAGTTTCCAGAACTGTTCGATGCCAAACGTTCGGTCGCGAGTATCGACGCCTCCGACAAGCCACAATCGAAGAAGACGCAGAGCAGTGCGGAACGCTTGGTAGCTAGGTTCAAATGACCGATAGGATCGGATACAAATATCGGGCGCAATGCAAGGCATGCATGCGACCGAGCAAAACCAATCAATAATTGATACAATTGCAGATATGTAGGGCGAGATGCCCTTAGCCACGTGTCCCGAGATGGGATGCCGGTCTACAGCCGATGCGGAGGCTAGAAACACGTAAATAATGAAAGTAAGAAGATGAACTAAAATAGCTAGAGTAAATGCAGATGCCTGGGTGCCCGAAGAATACGGCAGTGAGGTAATTCAGACTGTAGAGCAGTATTCGGCAGTCGAGGCGGTAGGCCGACATGTGAATATGACTTCCGATACTCAGAAGACACCCCGAATGGGTGACGTAGACGTGCAGATCATTCCGAAGGGTTCTGCCTACCCGGAAGATCAGCCAGCGTTGGACAATGTTCTATTGGATGCCGTTAAGTTCGGTGACCGAATCATCATTGCCGAAGAAGACTTGCAGGATGCTCGCGTAGACGTGATCACCGAGTATCAAAAGGGTTGGGCAACCAACTATGCCCGCATGTTCGATAATGCGGCGTTGGGTACTACGGCGGTAGCGAACGGCACAACCGTTCCGTTCACCAGTGTGTACAAGGAAGTAGGTACCGGAGTTCTCAAAACTGCCGGTGCATTGACGTATCAGGATCTATCCGACATCCTGTCCACTGCGGAGAACGGTCGATACTGGAATGAGCCAGATGCAATCGTGATTGCACACACTTCATTCAAGGGACAGCTACGTACATTGGTAGACGGAAATGGCCGCCCATTGTTCCTAGATAGTGTTCCTGGTAAGCAGCCAGCGACGTTGTTCGGCGTGGAAATCCGATTCAGTGACGGTGCCAAGACCAGTACGACAGCCAAACACACCCCGACGGGTAATCCGTTGTTGATCGTCGGCAATCGTCGCCATCTGATCGTTGGTGACCGTACTCCTGTCGAATCATTGATCAGCTTCGACGCTGGTTTCGGTACCGATGAACCACATGTGAAGGTGCGTACCCGTAAGGCATTTGCCGTGGGTCGCAAAGAAGCATTCTCGGTAGTCGAGATCACCGCAAGCTAAACGAAAGGACTTGCGGGTAAACGGGAACAGGGCAACGATGCCGTTGCCCTGTGCTCGAATCTAAGAAGTGGGGAAGTGGAATGACGACAGATTTTGATTGCCTGATGTGCTCGGATAGTTCGGCGGAAATAGGCGTCACGATGAATAGGTCGGTTGTGGAATTAGTTATGACTACTTCGGCTATTGATCTAATTATGGAGAGAAAGCAACTATGAAAACGTATTACATGAATCAGAAGCCGGTCGAACCGTTGGTGTTCGTAGTGCGGGATGAGCGAGGTAAGGCGAGAGACCTAAGCTTGTACGACAGTGCCCAGGTTTATATAACCGGTACCAACAATTTCGATTTCGATGAAATCGGCGGTACGGCAGTGATCACCGATGCCGACAACGGCAAAGTGACGTTCACCTTCATGGGGGAGACAGTCTTTGTCAATCAGGGCAAATATAGATTTCAGGTCAAGTTGATTGCCGGGGACCGATGGGACTGGACGGACATAGGTGAGATAGAAGTACGGAAAGGGTTGGATGAATGAATGTATGTGACAGCAAGTGAAGTACTGGAACTGACCAAGTGCATGGTTGATGATGGTGCAGTATTGCGAGCCCAAGCAATCGTTGAGCTGATGAGCGGTAGACCGGAATCGGCGGTAGTAAAAATAGTCGACAAGCAATGGTTGAAATATGCCACCGCGTGGCAGGCCGCCTATATGGAACACGGTGATGTATTTCAACAGGCCAACGTCGACAAAGCTGCTCAGGATGACAGCACCATAGAGATAGGCGACAGGATCTATGCTGTAAGCCCTCTGGTGGTCGAGGCGCTAAAAAGTCTGTCATGGCGTAGGACTAGAAGCGTCAAGACAAAGGGATGGAATTTCGACCGCGAGCGAGGCTCTATGCCGTGGTGGTATCTGTGGTGAACCTTATTACTAAGGTCTATCCGTCGCTGGCTGATGTCTATGCGCAGGTAACCGAAGTCAACGAGGAAACGGGGGAGACCATAAATATATGGGACTACGACAACCCTATGACCATTAAATGCAACGTCTATGCGATCAATCCTCAAGACTCTCTGGAACAGTTCGGGGAGTTCTACAATAAGAAAATATTCTTGAAGATTGAGTATCCGTCTGATGTGATCAGATTGTCCGATCAGGTAGGTAGGCTACGGCGTAAGGATAATGGAGTTCACTACTACGGCAGTTCGTTGCGACCGATGGTGTTCAATGTGAGTGGCATCAGTGCTCAGGTAGATCAACTGGGCAACGCTACAGGGTATGCAGCATATCTTGAATACTATCGAACGCTTGAGCTTTAAATTTGATATACTAATAGTGAAATCTTACTCACAATCCGATTTCCTTTCGATCCCCCGTCTACTGGGCTGGTAACCCATATTCATAAGAGTAGACGGGGGATTTTTGATATAATTAAATAGTTCAGTGAGTGGAATCATTGAACATGCCATGTCGGCAACCAAGGGCTGTCGACAGTGGTAACTATGTGAATTATGTTCTACCAAAGGATAGAAGATGATGCTCGGTGGCTTTATGTCGCCGAGCATCTGTCACAAATAGACGCAAGCCAGACTGAACAAAATAAGACCTACTACCAGCGCAATCAGAATCATTCCGGAAGACATGTCGCGCCCACCTATTCGTAATCGAATGCATCTGGATTTGTCAGGTATGCCAGTGCGGCAAGTTGCGGTAGGCATGGCTGCCAAGTGGGATGCTTGTGGAAGCTCAGAATCAGCTTTGCCGATTGATCGGTGAGTTGATCGGGATCGTGTGAGCAATCAAGCCAGCGTTCATCTATCGCAACCATCGGCACCCCCGGACTGTTGCGAGTCCTTCGCTGCCCACTTGGTGAGTGCATCAACCGTGCGCATCAATAGCTCTACGGGTGGTCGCTCTATCGTGCGGTTCGGGTGCTCATGTGAGCCTGAAATACGTTGTGGTAGAGCATGCATCATTGTTCCCCTGGTTGAGTTTCCCCTGTTGAGATCCAATGCTGCGCGTCTGGTGTGAACCGGACCACGGCACACAAGAGGCATCTACGATGCGTTTATGCGCAGACAGCGACTGATCGACGCTCGCAAGGCGACAGGCAAGACTCAGGAACAAATTGCCGCAGAGGTCGAGGTAGACCGGACCACGCTAGGCCGATGGGAACGCAACGAGGGAACCCCGCATCCGGCTCAACGTTCGAAATATGCTGAGTCACTTGGTATTACGATGGATGAGCTATCGGCGATGCTCAGCAGTGTTCCCACGGTGGAGGGCGAAGTACCGGAGTGGCTATCGACGTATCTCGGTATGGAGCAATCCGCTACGTCCATCCGTACGCACGAACCGCGAGCTGTATACGGGCTACTTCAAGTTCCGGCCTATGTCGAAGCGCTCGTGAGCAAGGTTGGAATCTCGGGAGTCTCTGATACCTACGTTCAACAGGCCGTAGACCAGCGGTTGCACCGACAGAAGCGAGTTCGTTCGGGTGAGCTTGAACTAGACGTGATCATGCCGGAATCGGCGTTGAGGCTACGGGTTGGTACTCCTAGCGTCATGGCTGAGCAGTTGCGCACTCTTGCGGAACTGTCAGAACTTCAGAACGTGACGGTGCGGGTGACTACCTATGACGCAGGCCAGTACGAAGCAAGGCGATTGCACGCGTTCTCGATCATGAGTCATCCGTGGGGATCGCCACGAGTGCACATCGAGTCCTACGGCGGCGGTCGATTCATAACCGACGCTGAGGAAGTGGGATACTTCGGTAGTGCGTACGACCACGGCGCGAAGGTAGCTCTGAGTCCGGTGGAGTCGCGCAAGTTCATCCTTGGACTAGCGGCAGAGTGGGAGCGTAAGAACGATGGATAACCTCGATTGGCGAGTGTCGAGCTTCACGGACAACGGAACGTGCGTCGAGGTTGCCGGTACCGCTGACGCTGTCTATGTCCGCAACTCCAACGCCCGTGATGCGGGAACCGTCGCGTTCACCCGCGCGGAGTGGAGTGCGTTCCTCAAGGGTGCTCAGGCTGGAGAGTTCAACGACCTGGCCTGAGCCTTGCGGTATCAACGACGCCCCCGGTTGAAGTTCAACCGGGGGCGTTTCTTATCTCAACTCGTTTGACTTGTCAAATCTGGTGATCTTGTCGACTTCCGGCAATTATCTGGCGAATGTTAGTGCCGATGCGCCGAAAATGCAGTACGGGCATGTATTTGCGACGCTAAGCGACTAGGTGCCCATTTGGGAAGTTTGCTGAAGATGGCAAACCACCGCTTGGTGGGCCATATGGCACGGTTTACGTGCGTTTTCCCAGGAGTGGAAGGTGATGTGTCGTAGATCACAATGCCAATTTCAGCTAAGTAGAACATCTGTTTGACCAGCGGATTTATGATCTTTGGCAGTGGCTGACAAATCCCAAACGTGTAATTACTACCTGTAGTGGTTGGACAGGGTGGGGGATACCAGGGGTAGTGTCATCGGCAAGTCAGAAATGGTCTTGAAACACCAAACCCCGCCGATGCGGGGCACCTGGCGGGGTTGGGTTTGGATTGCACACTTGCAGGCATGCAGTCCGCACTTTACCTCAAGGTTCGTTCCGTAGCATGTCGGGGCGTTCTGCTAGGTGTCTGACACCTAATAGGGAGGGAAGTCGAATGGCTTCGTCTCGTATGCGTGTGCGGCGCGTTACCCGCACCATCCGTCCCATCCGGATCGTTCGTCGGGTCCGGATCACCGTTTACCCGGTGAGGTGATCGGGATGGCTAGCGGCAAGGTTCCGCAGGTGCCCGCCCCCGGTGGTGGGAAGCGTGATCGTGACCGTAACAACGACGGTCGCTGGCGCGAGAAGCGCGACGACGCGGGTAAGCCCCGTAAGAAGTAATTCCTTGTGGTAGCAGAGCCCCGACCAATCGGCCGGGGCTCTGCCCATTTCATGATCACGTAGATGCTGCTCTGAACAGGCAAAATGTAGGGCCTGTGGCTGCGTCTGAGACCTGATGGGCTACGATGCAGCGTGTCATTGTTGGCGGATGAAACTACATCACAGCAGGTCAGGTCATACGAGGTCCGCACCTTCGGTTGCCAGATGAACGTGCACGATTCCGAACGCTTGTCCGGCCTGCTGGAGGATGCGGGTTATGTGAAGGCCGCGCCCGGCGCGACGGCCGATCTCGTCGTCTTCAATACCTGCGCGGTACGTGAGAACGCCGATAACAAGCTCTACGGCACGTTGGGGCATCTCGCATCGATCAAGGCGGTGCACCCGGGGATGCAGATCGCCGTCGGTGGCTGTCTGGCGCAGAAGGATCGCGACGTCGTCGTGCGCAAGGCGCCCTGGGTGGATGTGGTGTTCGGCACCCACAACATCGGCTCGCTGCCGGTGCTGCTGGAGCGGGCCCGGCACAACGCGGTAGCGCAGGTCGAAATCCTCGAATCACTCGAGGCTTTCCCGTCCACGCTGCCCGCCAAGCGCGAGTCGGCCTACGCGGGCTGGGTCTCGATCTCGGTGGGCTGCAACAACACCTGCACCTTCTGTATCGTGCCCGCGCTGCGCGGCAAGGAGGTGGACCGGCGGCCGGGCGACGTCCTCGCCGAGGTACAGGCCCTGGTCGATCAGGGCGTGCTCGAGGTCACGCTGCTCGGCCAGAACGTGAATTCCTACGGCGTGAACTTCGTCGACCCCGACGAGTCGCGCGATCGCAGCGCCTTCGCGAAACTGCTGCGCGCCTGCGGTGATATCGAGGGGCTGGAGCGGGTGCGCTTCACCTCCCCGCATCCGGCGGAATTCACCGACGACGTGATCGAGGCCATGGCCTCGACCCCGAATATCTGCCCGCAATTGCATATGCCGCTGCAATCCGGCTCGGACCGGGTGCTCAAGGCCATGCGCCGCTCCTACCGCAAGGAGCGCTATCTGGGCATCATCGAGAAAGTCCGTGCCGCGATGCCGCACGCGGCCATCACCACCGACATCATCGTCGGCTTCCCTGGCGAAACCGAGGAAGATTTCCAGGAGACCCTCGACGTCGTGCGCCGGGCCCGTTTCACCAGCGCCTACACCTTCCAGTATTCGAAGCGACCGGGAACGCCGGCCGCCGAGATGGCCGACCAGCTGCCGAAAGCGGTGGTGCAGGAGCGCTACGACCGGCTCATCGCGTTGCAGGAGCACATCTCCCTCGACGCCAACCGCGCGCTGATCGGCGCCGAGGTCGAGTTGCTCGTCGCCGAGGGCGCGGGCAAGAAGAACGCGGCGACCGCCCGCATGAGTGGGCGCGCCCGAGACGGCAGGCTGGTGCATTTCCGGCCCGTCGACACCGCCGAACCGATCCGCCCCGGCGATATCATCACCGTTCATATCACCGAGGCCGCTCCGCACCACCTGATCGCCGATTCCCCGATCACCTCTCACCGCCGCACCCGCGCGGGTGACGCTCACGAGCGCGGTATCACCCCGAAAACCGAGCCGATCGGGATCGGTCTCGGTCTGCCGAGGATCGGCGCGCCCGCCCCGGAACCGGTAGCCGCCTCGGGCTGCGCCACCGGATGCGGAGTCTGAACCCGGTGACACCCGTGCAGGAGGTGCCGTGAACAGCGTGAACCGCGATCCCGATGGCGAGGAACCGGACCCGTCGGGCGCCACACCGAGTAACAGTTCGCAGGACCGCCCGGCGGTTGCCGGACGCAGCGGGTCGGATGCCGTGACCGGCCCCGAGAATGGCACAGTGGACCGGTCCGGCGCAGTCGACGAACCAGGCGAAGGAGACGAGGACGCAGTGAACTCGGTCGAGAACGGCAAGGACTTCGAGCAGTTCCGCGACGAACTCGACGCCGTCGAACGCCGCATCGCCGGGGAGATCGATCCGGGTGCGCGCGCGTTGGTGGTGGCGGGTGCGGTCTTCGTGCTGCTGCTGTCGCTGGTATTGCCGCACGCGGGCGACGCCAGGGGTTTCGACGTGCTGCTCGGCACCGAGGCGGGCCGGGTCGAGCACATCGGTCTGCCGTCGCGCCTGTTCGTCTGGCTCGTCGTGATCTTCGGCGTCGGATTCTCACTGCTCGCGCTGATGACCCGCCGCTGGGTGCTGGCCTGGATCGCGGTCGCGGGGTCGGCCGTCGCCAGCGTGTTCGGCGTGCTGTCGATCTGGCATCGCCAGACACCTGGACTCGGCAACTACGTGGGCGCGGGCCCCGGCCTCGGACTCATCATCGGCACCGTGGCCATCGTGGTGCTCACCTTCCACTGGATTCGCGTCGTCTGGAGTCGCACCGCCCTGCAATTGGAGGCCGAGGAGCAGCGGCGCATCGCCGCGGCACAGGCCGAGGACGATGACCGCCGCCGTCTGACCGGGGAGTAGGCACAGTGGCGAGTAGGCGCAGTGGCGAGTTGGTACAGCGGGGAGTAGGCGCAGTGGCGAGTAAGCACAGTGGCGAGTAGGCACAGTGGCGAGTAGGCGCAGCGGCGGGCTCCCGCGCTGATCGCACCGTGCGATCGAGCGCGGGTCAGCGGTTGCTGACGGCGCCCTCCGCGGCCTCGGCCCACTCACGCCACTGTTTGGCCTGCTCGAGCGCTTTCTCGGCGTCACGAGCCTTACCCGCGGCCGTGGCCTTGGCGGCCTGTTCCTCGTATTGGGCGACCTTCTCGCGGAACTGCGCCGCGCGGGCCATGGCCTCGGGATCGGAGCGCCGCCACTGCGCGTCCACCGCGTCGCGCACCCGCTTCTCGATCGTGCGCAATTTGCCTTCCAGTTCCTGGATGCGTTCGCGCGGCACCTTGCCGATGGCATCCCACCGGTCCTGCAATTCGCGCAGCGCGGAGCGCGCGGACTCCAGCCCGTTGGCGGGGTCGATGTTCTCGTAGGCGCGCAGCAGTTCTTCCTTGGCGTTCGCGTTGTGCTCGAATTCGGCGTCGCGTTCGGAGACCGCTGCGTTGCGCGCCGAGAAGAAGACGTCCTGCGCGCTCTTGAACCGCCGCCACAGCGTCTCGTCCGCCTCGCGCGGCGCACGACCCGCGGCCTTCCAATCGGCGAGCAGATCGCGGAAGACCGATGCGGTGCCCACCCAGTCGGTGGAGGCGGACAGTTCCTCGGCCCGCTCGCAGAGCTCTTCCTTCCGCGATTTCGCGGCGGCGCGCTCCCGATCCAGTTCGGCGAAATGCGCGCCACGGCGGCGGTTGAAGGCCTCACGCGCCTTCGAATACCGCTTCCACAGCGCGTCGTCCACCTTGCGATCCACGCCGCGGATGGATTTCCATTCGTCCAGGATTTCGCGCAGCCGGTCGCCCGCGGCCTTCCACTGGGTGGATTCGGCGGCGATCTTCTCGGCCTCGGCGCACAGCGTTTCCTTGCGCTCGGTGTGCTCGTGCCGCGCGCGTTCCTTCTCCTCCTTGGCGTGCGCCGCCGCCTCTTCGGAGTGTTCGGTGATCGCCTGCAAACGGCGAGCCAATCCGTCGATATCGCCGATCACGGCCGCGGTCGGCAGTGATTCGGCCAGGGCCAGTGCCGCGGCCTTGGTCTTGCGGGCGTCGGCACCCGCGGCGAGTCTGGCCTCGAGCAGTGCCACCTCGGTGGCCAGATCATCGAAACGGCGGCCGAAATGCGCCAGGCCCTCGGTCGCGTCGCCTGCCTGCCACGAACCGACGACACGTTCGCCCTCCGAGGTCTTCACCCAGGCGGTTCCGTCCTCGTCGACCCGGCCCCAGACGCTGGGATCGGTGACAGTCGGCACGACGACCGGGTGCGGATGCTGCTGAGCGGCCTGGCCGGGCGCGGGCTTGATCGCGTGCGGCTTCGGATGGGGGGTCGAGCCGCCGGGTTTCGGCGCGCCGGACGGTCGCGGTGCACTGCCTGGGGTGGCTTTCGCGGTTCCGTTGCTGTCGCTCATTGCTCTCCGTCCCTGCCGCGCGTCACGGCTGCCTGGTTACGCCCTAGCTCATCCCATTCAACCCGGTCCGAGCCATCGAGACCATCGATCCACGCCTCTCACGGGTTATTCCCAGGGATACGAACCCGTGATGACCTGGGTTGTCGCATCTCGACACTATCAATCCAGGCAAGGATTGACGCAGAGACACTCGAAGCGGGTCACCGTCGCGGCCGGTGCCGGTGGGTGCGCGGCGCTGTCGGGGCGAACGGCTACCGTTACGTGGTGTTCTCCATAGCGGCCCTGGTCCCGTCGCCGCCGATCCTGGTTCCCGAACTCGTCGGCGCCACCTCGCGCACGGTCGGAGCCGATCCGGACGACCCGCCGACCGTGCTCCGCGCGGCCGTATCCGCCGCCGCCGCAACGCTCGCCGGCGCGGCCAGGCACTGGACGGTGCTCGGATCCGGTGACGCCGACCGCGTCTTCGGTCCCGATGCGGTGGGCACCTTCCTCGGGTTCGGGGTGGATGTGCGGGTGGCGCTGTCCGGTGACCCCACGCTCGACGTCTCGGCCGATTATCCGGCCGATTCTCCGGCTGATTCCACGGCCGGGCCGGATCGCGAGCTTCCGCTGCCGGTCCTGATCGCCGGGTGGTTGCGCGGACAGTTCGCACCCGAGGTCACCGCGCGGGCGCGCGTCATCGCCGCGGACAGCACGGTGCGCCACTGTGCCGAACTCGGCGCTGAACTCCGCGCTGAACTCGACGCGTCCGACGAGCCGCACGGCGTACTCGTCGTCGCCGACGGCGCGGCGACCCTGTCGCTGAAAGCGCCCGGATATCTCGATGAGCGCGCGGCGGGGGAGCAGGAGGATCTGGAGCGGGCGCTCGGTGCGGGCGACCGCGCCGCCCTGCTCGCCCTCGATCCGGCGCTGTGCGCCGAGTTGTCCGTCTCCGGTCGCGCCGCCTATCAGGCGCTGGCCGGATTGTTCGCCTCCGACGCCGCCGACCCGAGCGTCGACACGCTCTACCGGGACGCGCCGTACGGCGTCGGCTACCACGTCAGCGTGTGGCGTCCCGGCGGTACGGGATGAGCCCCCGCACGCGTTCCGCGCGGCGCCGAACCGTTCGGGAGTCGGCGTGACGGACATGCCGGTCACACCGGTGGCGGTGGTCGGGCCGACCGCCTCCGGTAAATCCGATCTCGGGCTCGATCTGGCCGAACGCCTCGGCGGCGAAATCGTGAATATCGACGCCATGCAGCTGTATCGAGGCATGGATATCGGCACGGCCAAACTGCCGCCGTCCGAACGTCGCGGTATCGCCCACCACCAGCTCGACGTTCTCGACGTGACCGAATACGCGACGGTCGCCGAGTATCAGAGTGCGGCGGGCGCGGATGTCGAGGCCATCATGGCGCGCGGCCGTACCCCGATCATCGTCGGCGGCTCGATGATGTATGTCCAAGCGCTGCTGGATCAGTGGGATTTCCCGGCCACCGATCCCGTCGTGCGCGCCCGCTGGGAGCAGGTGCTGGCCGAACGCGGTGTCGTCGCGGTGCACGAGGCGCTGGAAAAGGTCGATCCGGCCGCGGCGGCGACCATTCTGCCCACCGACGGCCGTCGCATGGTGCGCGCGCTCGAGGTGGTCGAACTGACCGGTCGTCCCTTCGCGGCCTCGGCCCCCACCATCGGTGAACCACGTTGGGGGACAATAATTATCGGTGTGGACCGGGATACCGCGGAACTCGACGGCCGTATCGAGCGTCGCACCGCGCGCATGTTCGACAGCGGCCTCGTCGATGAGGTGCGCGCTCTGATCGAGGTGGGCCTGCGCGATGGTGTCACCGCGCGCCGTGCGATCGGTTACGCGCAAGTCCTCGCCTATCTCGACAACGAATACGACCTGAACGACGCGCGGGAACGCACCCTGATCGGCACCAGGCGCTACGTGCGACGGCAGCGCTCGTGGTTTCGCCGGGATCCGCGGGTGCGCTGGGTGAACGGCGCCGCCCCCGACCTCGCCGCCACGGCGTTGTCTCTGATCGACTCGACGGAACGGACCAGCAGGTGAGCGAACAGTGGGATCGGGGAACGGCTCCCCGGCAGGCAGGTGCGCGGCGATGACCAAGGAATCTCCGCGCTCCCGGCAGGCGCGCGGCGGAGCCGGCCGCACCGCGGGCGATGTCGCCAACCGTCGGGTCAGTACCCGCAATGCCTCGATGCAGGTCTGGCAGGCGTATCTGAACAATCGCGCCACCCGCAATCGCGACGGACGTTTCCTGGTGCAGGGTGTGCGCCCCATCACCCAGGCCGTGGACAACGACTGGCCTCTGGAGACGCTGCTCTACCGGCTCGGCACCCCCGATTTATCCGGGTGGGCAAGGGAATTGCTCGATGCCGTCGAGGTGCCGTGTATCGGTCTGGTCCCCGAGCTGATGGCCGAACTCGGCGAAAAGTCCGCAGGCATACCGGAAGTCGTGGCCGTCGCGGTAGCGCGATCGACCGAGCTCGACACCTTCGAACCGGGGGAGCCCGGCGAGGACGCGCCCGTCGTCGTGGTTTTCGATCGCCCCAATTCCCCTGGCAATCTCGGTACCCTCATCCGCTCGGCGGACGCCTTCGGCGCGGACGCGGTCATCGTCACCGGACACGGGGCCGACCACTACGATCCGCAGGCGGTGCGCGCCTCCACCGGATCACTGTTCGCGGTGCCGGTTCTGCGGGCGGCGGGCGCGGCCCAGGTGCTGGCATTCCGGGATCGCCAGATTCGACGCGGCATTCCCACCCGCGTCGTCGGCACCGACGAGAACGGCACCCACGCGGTCTTCGACCACGATTTCAGCGCGGCGACGATCCTGGTCGTCGGCAACGAGACGAGCGGTATGAGCGCGGCGTGGCAGCAGGCGTGCGACGATCTGGTCTCCATTCCGATGGGAGGAACCGCGAGTTCGCTCGGGGCCCCTTCGGCGGGGGCGGTGGCGCTGTACGAAATTTCCCGGCAGCGCCGGACGTTTGCCAGGTAGTGGTGTCGTCGTCTCCCGGCCACCCGGATAATCGAATAACGGCACCCGAGGATCAGGGAGAACACAGACGTGGCGGATATCGAGTTCAGCAAGGGACACGGCACCGAGAACGATTTCGTCGTGCTGCCCGATCTCGACGTTCGACTGGAGTTGACCGCGCAGCGCGTCGCCGCCCTCTGCGACCGTCAGCGCGGACTGGGCGCCGACGGCGTGCTGCGCGTGGCGCGGGCCGGGGCCTTGCGTGACGCGGGCGTGCTGGAGACGATTCCGGAGGGTATCGCCGACACCGACTGGTTCATGGATTACCGCAATGCCGACGGCTCCGTCGCGGAAATGTGCGGCAATGGGGTTCGGGTTTTCGCGCACTACCTCGCGGTCTCGGGTCTGGAATCCGCCGAGAGCTACGTCGTCGGCAGTCGCGCGGGAGCGCGGCCCGTCACGGTACACACCGCCACCGAGGCGCACGGGGATGTCACCGTCGCGATGGGCCGGGTCCGCGAACTCGGCGCGTCGACCGCGACCATCGGCGGGTGGGGCTACCACGGAATCGGCATCGATGTCGGAAATCCGCATCTGGCCTGCGTCGACCCCAATCTGTCCGCCGAGGCCCTGGCGAAACTGGATCTGACGGTCTCGCCGGGTTACGACCCCGACCTGTTCCCGCTCGGGGTCAATATCGAAATCCTCACTCCGCTCGGCCCCGACGGGGCCGCCGATATGCGCGTCTACGAACGCGGCGTCGGCGAAACCCGTTCCTGCGGAACGGGAACCGTCGCCGCGGCCGCCGCGGTACTGACCGCGGACGGCTTCGATATCGCCGCCGACACCGGCGAGGTGACGATCCGGGTTCCCGGTGGCGCGGTCCGCGTCGGGCTCGACGGCGGCGCGGCGTGGCTGCGCGGTCCGTCCGTTCTCGTCGCCACCGGACGCATCGCCGAGCAGTGGTGGACCGGGCTCTGAGGCAGCGCTCACGAATATCGGAGTGCGCTGACCCGCGTAAACGTGGCAGCATGGATGGCGTATGAGGAATTCAGAGACTTTCGATATCAATCCGGCCGACGACGACAATCTCGCCGACACGGCCGATGACACCGTGGACACCGGTGACGTGGTGGCCGAACATGCCGCCCGTATGCGCGCTCGCGACGAGCAACTGCGTGGCACCCGCCATGCGGGCTGGGCGGCCGAACCGACCACCGGTGAACTTCAGCTGGAGGACCGCAGTTCGCTGCGCCGCGTCGCCGGTCTGTCCACCGAACTCACCGACATCACCGAGGTCGAGTACCGGCAGCTGCGCCTGGAGCGCGTGGTGCTGGTCGGCGTCTGGACCACCGGTTCGGCGGCGCAGGCCGATGCGAGTATGGCCGAGTTGGCGCTACTGGCCGAGACCGCCGGTTCCGAGGTGTTGGAGGCGCTGATCCAGCGTCGCGACAAACCCGATCCGGCCACCTACATCGGTTCCGGCAAGGCCGACGAACTGCGCGCTGTCGTGCTCGAGACCGGCGCCGATACGGTCATCTGCGACGGTGAACTCACCCCGGCGCAGCTGACCGCGTTGGAGAAGGTCGTCAAGGTCAAGGTGATCGATCGGACGGCGCTGATCCTGGATATCTTCGCCCAGCACGCCACTTCCAGCGAGGGTAAGGCGCAGGTCGCGCTCGCCCAGATGGAGTACATGCTGCCGCGGCTGCGCGGCTGGGGTGAATCCATGTCCCGGCAGGCCGGTGGCCGCGCGGGCAGCAATGGCGGCGTCGGTCTGCGCGGTCCAGGTGAGACCAAGATCGAGACCGACCGCAGGCGCATTCGTGAGCGGATGGCCAAGCTGCGTCGCGAGATTCGCGAAATGAAGACCGCGCGGGATACGAAGCGGGCGCGTCGCGATTCCAGTGGCGTTCCTTCGGTAGCCATCGTCGGGTACACCAACGCGGGTAAGTCGAGTCTGATGAATACGCTGACCGGCGCCGGATTGCTGGTGCAGGACGCGCTGTTCGCCACCCTCGATCCGACCACCCGCAGGGCCGCCCTCGATGACGGTCGCGAGGTCGTCTTCACCGATACCGTCGGATTCGTCCGTCACCTGCCGACCCAATTGATCGAGGCGTTCCGTTCCACCCTCGAGGAGGTCACCGGCGCGGACCTGCTGCTGCATGTCGTCGACGGTTCCGATCCGATGCCGGCCGGTCAGATCAAGGCGGTCCGCGAGGTGATCACCGACGTGATCAAGGAGCAGGGCGCCTCAGCGCCTCCTGAACTGCTGGTGGTCAACAAGATCGACGCCGTCGACCCGAACGAACTCACCCGGCTGCGCGGACTGCTGCCGGATGCGACATTCGTCTCGGCGCACACCGGAGTCGGCATCGATGAACTCCGCGCCCGGCTGGCCGAGGTTCTCGGCGGACTCGACGTGGAGATCAGTGTGCTGCTGCCCTACACGCGGGGTGATCTCCTGGCGCGGATCCACGCCGACGGCCGCATCATCGCTTCCACCCACGAGGAAGGCGGCACCCGGGTGCACGCGCGCGTCCCGCACGCGTTGGCGGCGGCGCTGTCGGAGTACGCGCACGCGGGCGGTGACAGCACCGCGCGCAACGCGACATCGTCGAGTTGACCGGCCGACTCGTCGGGGGCGCCGCCTACAGCGCGGGTACGGCGCCCGATTCCGCCGTTCGGTCCGGGTTATTTCAGATCGCTCATGGATTTGCCCACGTCGGCCAGCGTTGTCGGCCTACCGAAATCCTGCGTGTACTTGTACGGGGTGAATCCGCACCGGAACACGCCGGTATTCGGCGCGAAATCGGCGGCTTTCCAGCCCTCGGGCGTCGCCTGCTGAACGTTGAAACACCGCGTCTGCTCGGCCAGCGGCCGTGACAGATCCACCGGCGCCTGCAAGCCGCCCGCGGTCCACGCCGTCTCTCTGCGCGCGGCGGTGAAGACGCAGGTCCGCGTCAGCTGGTCACCGCAGCTCGCGGCGGATTTCGCGAACAACAGCCACGCCTGGAAGGCCCGCAGCACCTGGAAGGTGATGTCCCTGCTCGGCGCGTACTGATCGAACAGATCCTTCAACTGGCGCACGGCGGGCACTTTCGCGGCCGCGTCCAGCGGGGCGATGCCACTCAGGTCGACATAGTTGTTGCGCGAATCCAGCGAACCCCGCGTCCTGCCCAGGTATTCGGAGCTATAGGAGTTCGCGTTCGCATCGATCCAGTCCAACTCGTAGTTCATCTCGGTGAGCGTGTCCTGGAGTTCGGCGAGATAGCGGAATTCGCCGAGGAAGATCAGTCCGCGTACTCGCTCGGCCCTGATCTCGCGCGCGTAGGGCGTCCAGTCCGAAATCCCTGTGGGCGGATACTTTTCGTTGTAGACGACCTTCGCACCCGACGCGGTCAGCGACTCGGTCAACTTCTCGCTCATGACTTCGGTGATCGGCGAATCGCCGACGAGTAGACCGACCGCGTCGGCCGATGCGGGATGGGCCTCGGTGATCAGCCAGTCGTGGAAGCCGGAATAGGGATCGACGCCCTCGGCGATCGTGGCGCCGCTGCCGAGTTGCAGGTCCGACCCGGCGTTCTCGGCCGTCGTCGCCTGCGCGGGGAATTCCGGGAGCAGGCAGGAGAGCCGGTCTTTCACGCCGAGTCCGTCCAGCGCGGCGCTGCCGCCGACGAGGAAGAAATCCTCGCGACAGGCCTCGGCCATCCGCTGACGCACCTCCGTCAGGTTGGTGTCGCGCACATTGGTGACGATCTTGCGGCCGTTGATACCGCCGGCGGCATTGCACCAGGAGGTGAATACCTTCGCGGCATCGAGGAAATCCGGGTTCCGAGTGAAACCGACATCGGTGAATGTCCCGATTTCGATCTCGTTCGCCGTAACCCCCTGTGCCGAGGCGCTTTCCGCGTCACCGGGGCGGCAGATGCCGGTCAGATTGCCGAACGTACCCGACGCGGTGAGTTCCGAATTCCCCCGCGCCCCGCCCCCGCCGCCGCATCCCGCCGCGATGAGGGAGATCGCCACGACAGCGATGGCGATTCTGTTCGGTCTCAACGTATTCCTCCTGTGCGACGCCCGCATGACATCGGGTCTTCGCCGTCACCCCACCCTGTGCTCGTGGTCGGTCGGCGCTACGGCACGGCTGATCCACACGCGTAAACCAAAGTACCGCAGCGTTATCCGAGATCGGGAATCAGCGTGCGGATCAGGTCGATTCGCGTTCGACCAGTCGGGCGAAATCGCCGTCGGCCTTGACCGACCGGGTGGGATAGCCCAACGTCCTCATCATGGCGGACACCGCCACCTCGACGATTTCCTCGGCGTGAAATGCCACCGAGGTCAACGGCGGATCACTCACCGCCGAGAGCGCGATGGTGTCGACACCCATGACCGCGAGATCTCCCGGGCAGCGCAAACCCGCGTGCCGAATCCCGTGCAGGAGGACGAAAGCCACCTCGTCGCTCTGCGCGCAGACGGCCGTCACCCCCTGCTCGAACCATCGGGACACCACCTCGGCAGCGTTCGAACCGTTCGCGGCCAGCGTCCCTACCTCCACCTCGGGCAGATCCCGCGTCCGTGCGGCGGTGCGTATGCCGCGCAGCCAGTACTCGCCGAGCGGTCGCAATTTCCGGTCGTCGGAATACGCGAAGGCCAACCGTCGGTGTCCGCGCGATGCCAGATGCGCCACCCGCAACTCACCGACGGTCTGATCCAAGGACGCGAGGGTGCGCAGATTCTGGCTTCCGAGGTGGATCTGAGGTATGTCCGCGGCCTTGACCGCCTCCAGCGCCGCACCGCTGAGCGGGAAGGTGCCCGCGACCGCCATCGGATTCAGATTCGAGATCGCGTCGACCACGTTCTCGGCGTCGTCGGTCTCGAACTGTAATGACAGCACGATGCCGTGCTGCGCGAGGGCGGTGGTCAGGCGGCTGCCGACCTCCATCGCGAGTTCGCCCATCGCCATCTGCGGCACGATGTAGAGCACGATGCCACTGCCGCCGATGGCCAGATTGCGGGCGGCGAGATTGGGTCGATACCCGAGTTGTCGCGCGGCTTCGCGCACCACCGATTGCGTCTGCGCCGAGATCGTCTGACCGGCGACGTTGTTCAGTACATAGCTGACCGTCGCCGTCGACACCTTGGCAAGCCGAGCCACATCGGCCTTGGTCGGTCTGGCCTGTCGCCGCACGCTCGCCACCGTCTCAGACTCAGAATCGCCCGTCACCTGCGTCATCATCGCATGGACGTCGCGACGGCCCACCGGCACAGGACCCTCGGGGTCCGTCCCGGTGAGCCGGTACGGTCGCCCGGCGATGTAACCTGTTCCAATCCCGTGCGGTACCGTGTCTGGGGAAGCCGTATCTGTACACGGCGCAGGGGTTGTACGACATTCCATTACGACGAAGTGCTGGGATCCGACATTCGATGGGAACACCGATGCTTGAATCCTCGCCTGCAAAGGCATATCTGTCCGACGGCGCGAAGCTCGACGTGACATTGGACGACACCGATCTCCGACTGCTGGAGACGCTGCTGGCGCCGCTGCGCGCCTGGACGAGTCCGCGCTACTTCGGTCTGGAGAACATTCCGGCCGAGGGGCCGGTGCTCCTGGTCGGCAATCACAATCTGATGGGCGTCATCGATGCGCCACTGCTCTTTCCCGAGGTGCTGCGCAAACGCGGCCGGGTGATTCGCGGGCTGGCCGAGAACGTGTTGATCGCGGTGCCGGGGCTGCGGCATTTCCTGCACTACTACGGCACGGTCCGAGGAACTCGCGACAACTGCCTGGCACTGCTGCGACGCGGTGACGCGGTGATCGTCTTCCCCGGCGGCGGCAGGGAGGCGATCCGCCGTAAGAACGAGAAATACATGCTGAAGTGGGAAGGCCGTACCGGATTCGCGCGGATGGCGATCGAGGCGGGCGCGCCGATCGTGCCGGTGGCGATGATCGGCGCCGACGACGCCTACGACATCGTCTTCGACGGCGAGCACCCGGTGATGCGCCCGGTGCGCTGGGCCGTCGAGGCGCTCGGACTCAAGTCGAATCTGACCCCGCCACTGCTGCGCGGTGTCGCGGCGACGGTGCTGCCGCGCCCGGAGCGCTTCTATTTCTCGGTGGGCACGCCGATCGACCCGGCGCCGTGGCGCGATGCCGCCGACCTCGACGTCGCCGCGGCGGATCTGTGCGCCGTGGTGCGCAAGGGGCTGGAAGAGGAGCTGAAATACCTGTTCAGTACCCGGGAGCGCGATGCGGGGCGAACCCTCGCGGGTCGCCTCCGTTCGATGCTGCCGATCTGAGACCCGTCGCGCCGGGACGGGGGCGCGCCGCTATGCCGATCCGGCCGCCCATCTGCTCACCGGCGGGGCGTCGATCACCGGATCCTTCGGCTGGCCGCGAGCTGATCCGACCGGGTCGTTCGCGGAGGGCTCCGGTCACCGGGTCCGCGACACCCGCCGCAATGCCGTGCGCAGCCCGCTGTGGCTGTGTGGCAGCTGATCCTGCACGCCGGGAAATGTCTCGAGAACGGTGAATTTTCGTTCGGATGCCGTCTCGGGCGCATCGTCGGATGTCGCGATCAGCAGACTGTCCGGCAGCGCCAATTTGTGGATGGTGCGCAGTGTCAGCAGATATTGGCGCGGCAGCGGGCCGGTCGTATACGGCAGATCGTATTTGTCGCAGAGTTCGCGTACCCGCTGGGCGATCTCGGCGTAGCGATTGCTCGGCAGATCCGGAAAGAGGTGATGCTCGATCTGATAGCAGAGGTTGCCGCTGAGGAACGCGAGGACCGGCCCCGCGTTGAAATTCGCGCTACCGAGCATCTGACGCAGATACCATTCGGGCTTGGTTTCGCGCTCCAGCACGTTCGGTGCGAACTTCTCGGCGCCATCAGGGAAATGCCCGCAGAAGATCACCAGGTATGCCCACAGATTTCGCAGCACATTGGCGCTCGCGACCGCGGAGAGTGTCCGCCGCCAGCGCCGACCGCTGAAAGCCGGGAAGAGGAGATAGTCCTTGCCGATCTGCCGGGCGATCTTGCCGAGGAACGCCCTGGTATGGATCGACTTCTGCGCGGGGTCCTTCGCGCGTTCACGCTCGGAATAGAGGCTGTGCAGGGCGATACCCCACTCGAAGGTGGCCGCCAGCAAGAGATTCCGCAGTGGTTGCAGCATATGGCCGGGCCGCCACGGCTCGTCGCGCGTCACCCGCATGACGCCGAAGCCGATGTCTTCGTCCATGCCGAGCACATTCGTGAAGACGTGATGGCGATAGTTGTGTGAATAACGCCAGTGCGCGGAGACGCCTGCCATGTCCCATTCCCAAGTGCCGGAATGTATTTCCGGATCGTTCATCCAATCCCACTGGCCGTGGCCGACATTGTGGCCGATCTCCATATTCTCGATACTTTTCGCCACCGCCAGTCCCACGGTTCCGAGGAACCAGCCGGGCCTGTTCTTGGTGAGACCGATCGTCAGCCGCGCGGCCAGATCGAGTATCCGTTGGAATGCGATGGTGCGCCGGATATATGCCGCATCTCGTGCACCGCGCTGATCGATGATGTCGCGGCGTATCGCGTCGAGTTCATCGCCGAGTGCCTCGATATCGGACGCGCTCAGATGCGCATAGGCGGCGACCTGTGCAATTGCCATTGTTATCCCCGAGTTCTTGGTTGTTGCCACGGTGGGCGGGTGAACACGATGTGCTGTGAGGAAACCGGCCGACATGCTCAGCGTTCGAATGCGTGCCCGAGCAGTTTCGCCACCCGGCCGACCACGCTGTGTGGGGGTTTGCCACCGATATCGGTACGACGACGGCTGGCCT
Source organism: Nocardia sp. NPDC005366 (assembly GCF_040606855.1). NCBI lineage: Bacteria > Bacillati > Actinomycetota > Actinomycetes > Mycobacteriales > Nocardiaceae > Nocardia > Nocardia sp. NPDC005366. The sequence goes on along the minus strand of NZ_JBEXFQ010000010.1, from coordinate 156,367 downwards.
CATCCGTTCCGGCAAGTGAAGATCGTACTCTCGCCGCGAACGCTCGAATGTGCTGCGCGATCCTGCCGTCGATCGTCATCGGACTGTTCCTGCCTACGGCCCGCCTACCGGTCGATAGCCGCCGAATAGCGCTGGCCGGTCGTCGCATGAACCGGTATAACCACAGCGTACGCCCCAGTTACAGCGTATGTCTACAGTGTAGAATGACGCTGTAGACGGCGGTGCCGTCGAGTGGTATCGCAGATCAGTCGGCGTTCGGTATCGTCGCGGCGAGTCCGGTCAGCAGAACGTCCAGGCCCCGCTCGAGTTCGGCGGCGCCGTCGTAGGCGGCGAGCACCGGAGCCAATCCCCGCAGCAGCGGGTATTCGCCGATGGGTAACCTGTGCAATCCGAGCCGGAGCACCTCGTCGGTTTCCTCGGGGCGCTCCACCATTTCCTGTAGTTCGTTGAGGACGTGGCCGTAGAGGAATCCGAAGACCATGCGGTAGATGTGCAGCGCGTCGGCTCCGGAGAATCCGGCGCCGGTGAGCAGCGCGAGAATATCCTCCAGCGGGCGGACCACCGCCTGCGGGCGCAGGCCCAACGGGGTCGCCAAGGGCCTGGTCACCAGTAGTGGCACCACGCGCGGATGGGTGAGCGCCAGTCGGCGGAAGTCGCGCGCGACCGTTCGCAATTGGGCGGCCCAGTCCGGGTCGGACGAGTCCACCGTCAACTGTTCGAACACGATCTCGGCGACTCCGTCCAGAACCGCGGCCTTATTCGCGACGTGGCGATAGATGACCATCGGATCCCGCCCCACCGCCTCGGCGAGTCGGCGCATCGACAAAGCGTCGACCCCGTCCAGGTCGATGATCTCCAGTGCCGCTTTCAGTACCGTCGCCCTGGTGACAGGGTTGTCGCCGCGGCCGGTGGCGACGGGATCGGTGCGCTGGTTCCGCGATCGAGAATTCGAGCGGTTGGCTGGCGGCTCGGTCATATCGGAAACTGTCTCCACTTCCGCAGGGGTATCTTCGTTGTAGGTCATGAGTGTAGACCTACAACGTTGACATTGGGGGCGAACCGGCGTTTACTGGAGGAATCGACACATCCGCCGATCTGGTCGGCCGCTGTCGGTGATCCGCTCGCGAGCATCGGCGGGCACACCGTTCTCATCGCGGCACGAGACGCCGTGGCGCGCACATCTCATGGCCGTGGCACGCCCGCCGCTGAACAGGAGCGCCATCATGGCAACGAGTCAGATCCACCGACCGTCCGCTCGTCATCGCGTACCGCCGGAGTTCACACCCCGATTGCGGCTCAAGCCCAAGGCCGAGCGCAATGGCTATATCGACGGCGCGTGGTGGCCGAGATCCGAGGACCTCACCACCGAATTGCCGGATCTGCTCGCGGTGTTGTCGGTCGGGCTCGGCCCGGTCTGGCGAGTGGTCTACGACCCGGCGTGCTGGACACAGGCGCCCGCGCGAATGACCGTCGACGGACGCGCCGTCCGCCTCGACGCCTACCGCTTCGAGCGTTGGAACACGATGTATGTCTTCGGCCGTGACAGCGGTCTGATCGTATTGCGCGTGATCCCGTCGGCCACCGACGAGAACACCGCGCACGCTGCCCTGATGGCCACGGTCGTTCCCGATCCGACGGCATTGGCCGCCGGTTGAACGGAGAAGAAGATGATGATTGACATCCACCCGCGCCGCCCGATCACCAACCATCGCGAAATGGGCGAGAGTGCCGGCGCGCCCCGGTCGCCCGAGCAGCCGTTCCGCACGCCCACCCGCACACCCCGCCTGCTGCTGTGCGGAGCGGACACCGGTTCGGATGGTGTCGACGGCGCATGGTGGCCGTGGACCGATAACCTCACCGCGGAACTGCACGACCTGGTCAGCGCCCTCGTTCCGCGTCTGGGCCCCGTCGCGCGCATCGGCTTCGACTGGAACGCGGTCAGCGTCTCGCAGCGCCATATCGATCGCGCCGACGGCATCGAGATCGTCGGCCCCGGCCTCGGGCAAGCGCCCGACACCATGCAGTTGTTCGGCGCGGACGCGTCCCACCTGACGCTGCTGGTGATTCCGGCGCATACCCCGCCCGACGAGGCATACGACAGGATGCGACGGGCGTCGGGGGACGCCTCCAGCGACCTGTCCGGCGAATAGCGTCGCCTCGGGTGTGAAGCCGACCTCATGGCGATGCTTGCCCGCACCGCACCGGAATATCAACTCTGCCAGTCGGATTCGGTGATCGAATGGCGTCGGCGATATGCCGTGCGGTGGGTGATGTCCGCGAGATGCCGATAATCCGTGGCTTTTTCGACAAATATTTCACCGATTTCGTCGCACCGGGGCCTCCGAGCCGGAGTGATATGCTGGGAGGTCTAGTGGTCGATCCGCCGTGTCCTTTTTTCTCGCGGATTCTCAAGCGCTTCGGCGTAACACGTTCAGCCAATTGAGTGGTTGCAGACAGCGGCACCGGCGGCGCTGCCTCGAAGCAGAAGGGCTGACCCAGTGTCGGTTTGGTTCTATCGCAGTCCGAAGGCCGAAGTGATTCGGGAATTGTACCGGACGTTCGCGGATGCGCGATATCGCGCGTTCGTTCCTGACCACAGATCGAATAGGTCGGTGTCGGTATGAATACCATGACTATTTCCTACGAACATCTATTCCGGCTCAGCGACGAATGCGGCATCTTCGAACACGCGAAGTTGACCGTACCGCGCGTCGAGAACGGCTACTGCGTCGATGACGTCGCCCGTGCCCTCGTTGTCGCGGTCCGCGAGCCCGAGCCCACCGAACAATTACTCGAACTCATCCGGGTATATCTGGACTTCCTCATCGCGGCGCTGAGCGAGGACGGACGCTGCCACAATCGCCGGGGCGCGGACCATAATTGGCAGGACGAACCGAGTGTCGAAGACCACTGGGGGCGCGCCCTCTGGGCGCTCGGTTCCGTGGTCGCCCGCAGACCCGATCTGGCGGAGACCGCGCTGACGCATTTCGGCACCGCGGCTCGCCGACGTTCCGAATTCCCCCGTGCGATGGCGTTCGCCGCGCTCGGCGCGTCCGAGGTGCTGCGTGTGTATCCGGGAAACGCCCAGGCCCGCGAACTGCTGGTCGACGCCGCCGAGTCGATCGGACCGCCTACTCGCCGACTCGACTGGCGCTGGCCCGAACCACGGTTGCACTACGCCAACGCCGTCTTGGCCGAGGCGCTGCTCGCGGTCGGCGCCCAGCTCCCCGGGCAGGGCCGCACGCAGGCCGACGGCCTGGCGATGCTGCGCTGGCTGCTCGATATCGAAACCTCCGGCGACCACCTGTCGGTCACCCCGGTCGACGGGTGGACGACCGGAGAAGCCCGGCCCGGCTTCGACCAGCAGCCCATCGAGGTCGCGACCCTGGCCGACGCCTGTGCGCGCGCATACGACGACACCGGCGACGAGCGCTGGAAGAATTCGGTGCTGATGTGCCAGGCGTGGTTCTACGGCGCCAACGATATGGCGACTCCGTTGGTCGACCCGATCAGCGGCGGTTGCTGCGACGGCCTCGAGCACACCGGCCGCAACGACAACCAGGGTGCCGAAGCCACACTCGCGATGATCTCCACCCAGCAACAGGCGCGCAGGCTCACGCGCGCCTCGTGACAAGTTCCCGGCCGGGGCTCGGATCGGCTCCTCGAGTCGTTCGGTTTGCGGGGAATTACAAGGAACTGTGTATGACAGCTCCTGGTGAGGCAACGATTCTGCCACCAGAAGTGAACAACGGTTCTCGTTCCGGGTACCGTGTGTGACAACGACGGGTCGGTCTGGTCCGGCCGGTGTTGTCACTAGGAGGTTGGTGTGGAGCGCACACTGTTCGAACCCGAGCACGAGCTGTTCCGGGAGTCGTTCCGCAAGTTTCTCGATCAGCACGTCGCGGCGAACCACGCGAAGTGGGAAGAAGCGGGCATAGTCGATCGCGACGTGTGGCTCGAGGCGGGTAAACAGGGCTTCCTCGGCATGGCCGTGCCGGAGGAGTTCGGCGGTGGCGGAGTCAAGGATTTCCGCTACAACGCGGTCCTCACCGAAGAGGTCACCAAAGGGCAGTACTCCGGACTCGGTTTCACTCTGCACAACGACGTCATCGCGCCTTACCTGCTCGACCTGTCCAATGAGGAGCAGAAGCAGCGCTGGCTGCCCGGTTTCTGTTCCGGCGAGATCATCACCGCCATCGCCATGACCGAACCCGGCACCGGCTCCGATCTGCAGGGCATCAAAACCCGCGCGGTCCGCGACGGTGACGACTGGATCCTCAACGGCGCCAAAACCTTCATCACCAATGGCATCAACGCCGATATCGTCATCGTGGTCGCCCAGACCGATCCGGAAAAGGGCGCGATGGGTTTCAGCCTGCTCGTCGTCGAACGCGGTATGCCCGGCTTCGAACGCGGTCGCAACCTCGACAAACTGGGCCTCAAGGCGCAGGACACCGCTGAACTCAGCTTCACCGACGTCCGCGTCCCCGGTAAGAACCTGCTCGGCACCGAAGGCATGGGCTTCATCCACCTCATGCAGAACCTGCCGCAGGAACGCCTGTCCATCGCGGTCATGGCCGCGGGAGCGATGGAGGCCTGCCTGGATATGACCATCCAGTACGTCCGTGACCGCAAGGCCTTCGGCAAACCCATCGGCGCGCTGCAGAACACCCGCTTCGTCCTCGCCGAACTCGCCACCAAGACCACCGCCGTGCGCATCATGGTCGATCGCTTCATCGAAGACCTCAACGCGGAGAAGCTCTCCGCCGAAGACGCCGCCAAGGCGAAATGGTGGAGCACCGAGGAACAACTCGACCTCATCAACCGCTGCCTGCAACTGCACGGTGGCTACGGCTACATGAAGGAATACCCGATCGCCAAGGCGTACATGGACGCCCGCATCCAGACGATCTACGGCGGGACGACCGAGATCATGAAGGAAATTATCGGAAGATCACTGAAACTGTCCTGATCGCACGGGGTTTCGTACTCCGGCCGGTACCGTGAGGTGTCGGCCGGAGTGCTGTGTCGGGCGGAGTGCTGTGTCGGGCGAGCGGGCATCCGGGTGGCGGCTGCCGGAACCGGTGACGGCCGACTCAGCCCGCGATATCGGAATCGATGACGGCGGTAACGGATTCGGTGGTCCACCTCAGATCCGCACCGGGGCGCCCGGCCAGGTAGGCGGCGATATGGGGGAGCGGCCAGCCGTGGGATTCGGCCAGTCCTGCGGCGAGATGACGCAGATACGCCGGCGCGGGCGGATTGCCGGAGATCTCGGTGTGACGCCACGGGGCGGTACACGTCACGACGGGGTGACCGTCGACAGCGCCGGTGCGCACGAGGGTTTCGTAGCGCCCCGGTCCGAGGGCGGTGCGGCCGGTATCGATGACCTCGGTGAGGTCGAGATCGGTTCCCGGCGCGCGATACATTTCCTGGGCGACGATATCGGAGAACTGTCCGACGGTCAGCAGATAGGCGTTGGCGGCCGTTTCGCCGGGCGCGTCCGGCGTGTAGAAGGCCCGTCCGCCGGTCCAGGTCACGGATTCGGTGGCGAAGTAGAGCAGACCGGGCAGGATCAGCGGCAGCGAGCCGCGCGGCGCGGCGTGATCGCGACATCCGGGCAGATCGATCGCCCCGCCGACCGGCGTGCCGCCCTCGAGATAGCACGCCAACCGGCTGCGGTGCAGGTTGGATCCGTAGGCGGCGTACCACACGAGATCGCTCACCCCACCATTGTGGCGCGCCCCGCGAGTTCGCCGGGTGCCGCGGTGTCGCCCGGTACGTCGTCGAACAGAAAAGGGGCGAGCGCACCTCATGCGCTCGCCCCTTTTCGCGGTAGCCGTGTCCCGGTCGGTTACCGTGCGTCCGTCAGCAGCGAACGGGGACCGGGTCGTTGCGGAAACGGGATTCGACGTAATTCCACGCGTCGGCGAATCCGGCGACCGCCGTGGTCATGTGCTCGGCGATATCGTACGGAGCGAAGGTCAGCGGGGTACCCGCGCGGCAATACCGGTCGACGACCTCTTTGACCGTGTCGAACGGCGTCAGTTCGTCGTAGATGCCCTGCCAGATGTACATCGGGGCGGTCGGCGTGCCGGAGTAGAAGCGAAGGCTGTTCTCGTGCAGGACTTCCCGCGCGGCGGGGCTGTCCATCAGGCTCTTGGACGCCGCGAGCTGATCGGCGCTGCGCAGGGCGCCGTGGAACAGTAGGAAACGGCGGCATTCGTCATGGGTGATATCGCGGAACCACAGACCGGTGTTGTTCAGCTGCTCCGAAACCGGCAATCGGTCCGGGTATTCGCGTTCCAAACCCATCGCCGCGGCGAAGGCGAGACCGAAGCCGGGGTGCGGTGCGAAGCCGAGACCGAGCGCCATCTGTTCGAGATCGGCCGGGATACCGCCTGCCACGACCGCGGCCAGCTTCAGTTCCGGCGCGTAGCTTGGTTGCAGCGCGCCCGCCCACGCGGAGGCCATGCCGCCGCCGGAGTAGCCCGCGATGACGACGGGCGAGTCGGCGAGCCCGATCTCGGTGGCGCGCTGCACGGCCCGCACGCCGTCCAGCGTCACCATGCCGCTCAGCTTCGCCGCGCCGTAGGCGACATTGGGGCCGAGGTAATCCGGCAGGGAAATCGCCCAGCCGCGCCCGATCGGCAGCATCGCACCGACCGAATCCTGGAGCTCGCCGTTGAACAGCGAGCGCGACGGATTGCATTTGGTGCCCAGCGAATTGATCAGCGCCTGGTAGGACACCAACGGGGGATTCTTCACACCGGTCGGCATCAGCACCGTGGTGACGGCCATGATGGGATTTCCGCCGGAATTGGTCGAGCGGAACGCCACCTGCCAGCCTTCGGTGCCGACATAGGGTCCGGAGTCGATGCGGCGGGTGCGCACGACGTCGCCGGGCGCCTTGGCGGCCAGATCGCTGGGCGGAGCGAAGAAGGGGTCGGGGTCGGGGGAGGGGTACAGCGGATCGGCGACCGCGGTCGTCATCAGCGAACCGGCTGAGAACAGGGTGATCAGGACCGCCAGGATCCTGGTCAGCGTCCGAGACAAGGGTGTGTTTCCTTTGTTCCAGGGAGTGCGGCGGCTGCGTGGCAGCGGTGATACCGCCGGCCCCGACGCCGGATGCCGCGATGCAGGCATCACCCGAAGTCTGAGATTAGCTGAATCACATTGGCGTGTAACACTTCTGGAATGCGTGAAAGATCACAAGGATTACCGCGCGCTGTTGTGTGATTTTGCGACGTCACCCGCCCTCACATTTCGGGAACGCGTATCACCAGCGAGTCTGTGATCCGCCGAGGTGGGGGTGGTCACCGCAAAACTCTTCGGGCCGCGTCGGCGTCGGGTCAAACGAAAGCGGGGCAGCCACAATGCATTGTCGCTGCCCCGCTGCCGAATTACGCGCTCAGATTTTGCGGATGACCGTGACGACCTTGCCGAGGATACGTGCGTCGTTACCCGGAATCGGTTCGAACAGCGGGTTGTGCGGCATCAGCCACACATCCTTGCCGGTGCGCTTGAAGGTCTTCACGGTGGCGTCGCCATCGATCATGGCGGCCACGATGTCACCGTTGTCGGCGACGTTCTGCTGGCGCACCACCACCCAGTCGCCGTCGCAGATGGCGGCGTCCACCATCGACTGTCCGACGACCTTCAGCAGGAACAGCGAGCCTTCGCCCACCAATTCGCGCGGTAGCGGGAAGACGTCCTCCACCGCCTGCTCGGCCAGGATCGGACCACCGGCGGCGATCCGGCCGAGGACCGGCACGTAGGTGGGAACCGGATGGCCCGGATCGGGGGTGTTGTCACGGTCGTCGACCGCCGCGCCGGGCAGGCTGGTCACCGCGCGCACGGCCTCGTCGAGACCGCGCACGTCCACCGCGCGTGGACGATTCGGATCGCGCCGCAGATAGCCCTTGCGTTCGAGGGCGCGCAATTGGTGGGCGACCGAGGAGGTGGAGGTGAGGCCGACGGCATCGCCGATCTCCCGGATGCTCGGCGGGTAGCCGCGCTCGCTCACCGAAGTGCGAATGACCTCCAGTACCTTGCGCTGACGCACGGTGAGATCCGCCCCGATCGGGGACGGGTCGGCCCCGGCTCCGCTCTCGTCACCCGTGTCGTCTGTGTGGCTCACCGGCAACCGCCTTCCTGTTGATGATGTCGCTCACTGAATTTAGTCCGGTCAGCCCGATGTTTCAAACATCTGTTCGACGTATGTCGGGTGTTACCGCTGACATTGTCGGTTGGCCGTGGTAGAAATCGAACACGGGTTCTTCGAACACATGATCGAATAACGACTCCTTGGAACGACCGCACAGCACCCCACACGGAGGTTTGTCCGATGCGCACCGTGATCCGAGATCTCACTGCAACGACCACCGTTCCCGCGCCCACCGACGCCGTCGGCGCGGGTGTCGACCCGGCCTCCGAATCCGTGCCGCGGGTGCGGCGCACGCGCCACGGCGGCGTGCGGTCACTCGACCCCGCGGCGCGGCCGTCGTCGGATCGGCGTCCGCGCGGGAGCAGGCCACGCGGTGTGGCCGAGTTGTATCGGCGGGGTTCCGTGCGCACCGCGTCGGCGCGGAATCCGCGCGGCGTGCATCCCATGGACGCCAGGGTCGCGCAGGCCGAGTTGGGTTTCGCGGCGCTGGCGGTGGCCGCGCTGCTGAGCGCGCTGGTCGTGACGGCGCTCATCGGGCTCGCGCATTGGCGGGCGGGCACATTCCAGGAGGAGGCGCCCGCGACGGTGCCGGGGGTGGTCGTACACCAGACCGACGCGCGGGATCCGCTCCCGCGTTGACGGTTGTCGCGATACCGGCTGATTTCCCGGGCGATAACTAGAACGCGTTGCTACCGTGGCGGCGACCCCGAGACCGTCGATGGGTGAATGTGCGCGCCTCCGCGCGGATGACCCCGTAGCCACCGAGTATTCTCGAATGGCTATGGAGGTATACCAGGCGTCAACGGGGATGTACCCCGTACCGGGTTCACGCCCCTGTATACGTGCTCGCCGGACCGGTCACGCCGATCGGAAGCCGGACCGGACGCGAGCACGCGCATCGACGAAGGATCTCTCGGATGCATTGCCCGTACTGCCGACACCCTGACTCGCGGGTGGTCGACTCGCGCGAGGCCGAGGAAGGCGCGGCCATCCGTCGTCGACGATCATGCCCGAACTGCGGGAGGCGTTTCACCACGGTCGAGACCGCGATCCTGTCCGTGGTCAAGCGCAGCGGCGTCACCGAACCGTTCAGCAGGGAGAAGGTCATCCGCGGCGTGCGTCGCGCGTGTCAAGGCCGCGAAGTCGACGACGATGCCCTGAACCTGCTGGCGCAGCAGGTCGAGGACGCCGTACGGGCGAAGGGTTCCCCCGAGGTGCCGAGCCACGAGGTCGGTCTGGCGATTCTCGGTCCGCTGCGTGATCTCGACGAGGTCGCCTACCTGCGCTTCGCGTCGGTCTACCGCTCCTTCACCTCCGCGGAGGACTTCGAACGCGAGATACAGGACATGCGGGCGGCGCGCGCCGCGGCGACGGTGAGCGCCGACTGAGCCGAGCGCACGCCGCCGGGGCACGCGTCCCCGGCGGCGCGCGCCGACAGGCTAGCGCCGGATGGCGGAGATGGCCTTCTCGATGCGCTTGGCGGAGATCGGATACGGGGTGCCGAGCTTCTGAGCGAACAGGCTCACCCGGAATTCCTCGATCATCCACCAGATTTCGGCGACATCGGGAGCATGGCGACGCGTCTCGGGCAACGTCGTGAGCAGGCGATCGTAGGCTGCCAGCACCCGGTCGACGTCGGCTATGCCCTGCCGGTCACGGGTCGCCGAGGCGGGCAGCGCCTCTAGTCGGGTGACGGCGGCACGCAGGTAACGGGGCAGTTCGCGCAGGCGGGTGCTGCCCCATTCGGAGACGAAGCCGGGGAAGACCAGATCGTCGAGTTGGTGGCGGACATCATCGGCGATATCCCGTTCGGCGGTCTCGGCCAGCGCGGAGGCGACTTTGTGCGCTTCGGCCAGCACCGGGACGACCAGGCGCACGACGCGGGCGACGGCGGAGGTGAAGTCGGGACGGATGGCCGCGACGAGCGCGTCGAACCGATCCGGGCTGCGCACCGGGCCACCGGCGGCGGCGATGAGTTCATCGGCGGCGGTGGCGCGGCAATCCTCGATCAGCGCGTCGAGAGTGCCGTACGGATTCTGGCTGAGCGCGAGCCGATCTCGCGGCGGCAGACTCGCGGTGACAGCGCGCACGGAGGTGGGCAGGGCGGCCAGCACCAGGGCGCGGGTTCCCGCGCGCATGGCAGTCGCCTGTTCGGCCGGTGAGCTGAGCACGCGTACCGCGACGCCGTCGCCCTCGGCGACCAGCGCGGGATATCCGGTGACGGTCTGGCCCGCCACTTCACGGCGCACGGTCGGCTCAACAATGCCGAGCGATTCCGAGGTCCAGACGGTGGCCGGGGCGCGTTCCGCGCCCGCGGTGGCACGAGCGACCGACGCGGAAACCTGTTCGGCCAAGAGCGTTTTGAGTGCGGCCAGGCTCTTGCCCTTGCCGAGTACCCGGCCGCCGGTGTCGAGGGCGGCGAAGGTCATCCGCAGGTGGTCGGGAAGTGCGGCCGGGTCGAGGTCGGCGGGTGCGATGGTGATCGATCCGAGGCGCGACAGCTCGCGTGCCAGGCCGGTGCGCAGCGGTTCGGCACGCGGGGTGAGCGCGGCGAGCGCGGCAGCCGCGAAATCCGGTGCGGGAACAACGCTGCGGCGCAGGGATTTCGGCAGCGTCTTGATCAGCGCGGTCGCGAGCTCCTCGCGCATGCCGGGCACCAGCCAATCGAAACCGACGGCGCGCACATGGGCCAGTTGCTCGACCGGGATGCGCACGGTGACACCGTCGTCGTCCTGGCCCGGTTCGAACTGGTAGGTCAGCGGGAAACTCAGCTCGCCCTGACGCCATGCGTCGGGGAAGTCGGTGGGGTCCAGTCTCGCCGCGGCGTCGTTGACGACGGTGGATTTCGAGAAGTCCAGCAGCGCGGCGTCTTTGCGTTTCGCGCCGCGCCACCAGCTGTCGAAATGGCGCACCGAGACGATATCCGCGGGAATTCGCCGATCATAGAATTCGAAGAGCACCTCGTCGTCGACCAGGATGTCGCGCCGCCTGGCCCGATGCTCCAGATCGGCGACATCATCGAGCAGTTCCCGATTGCGATGGAAGAACTCGTGGTGGGTCTGCCACTCGCCCTGGACCAGGGCATGTCGGATGAACAGTTCCCGCGACAGTTCCACGTCGATGCGGCCGTAGTCGACCGGACGGCCGGTCACCAGGGGGACGCCGTAGAGGGTGACGCGTTCGTAGGCGCGAGCGGTGCCGCGTTTGCTGGACCAATGCGGTTCGGAGTAGGTCCGTTTCACCAGATCTCCGGCCAGGCGTTCGGCCCATTCCGGTTCCACCCTGGCGGCCATCCTGCCCCACAGCCGCGATGTCTCGACCAGTTCGGCGGCCATGACCCAGCGGGGCGGTTTCTTGGCCAGGGACGAGCCGGGGAAGATCATGAACTTGGCCCCGCGGGCCCCGAGGAATTCGCGCGATTCCGCTTCGCGCACCCCTATGTGGGAGAGCATCCCCGCGAGCAGTGCCTGGTGGATCGAGGTGGAATCCCACGGCTTGTCGTCGGTGGCCGCCTGCGGTGCGGACCGATCGCGACGCCCGGACGCCGCGCCGTCGGTCGACCAGCCCAGGCCGCGGGTGATCGTGCGCAGCTGCCCGTGTAGATCCTGCCACTCCCGAATGCGCAGATAGTGCAGGAACTCGTCGCGACACATCCGACGGAATTGGTTGGACGACAGTGATTTCCGCTGCTCGGTCAGATACGTCCACAGGCGCGCGTATGCCAGGAAGTCCGAGCCTTCCACGACGAAGCGCGCGTGTTTGGCATCGGCGGCCTGCTGATGTTCGGCCGGGCGTTCGCGCACGTCCTGGATCGAGAGTGCCGCGACGATGATCAAGACCTCGCCCAGACAGCCGTTGCGATGCGCCTCGACCAGCATGCGCGCCATGCGGGGGTCGACGGGGATCTGTGCCATCTCGCGCCCGATCGGCGTGAGCGTCAGCGCCGCGTCCGGGGTGCGCGGTGCGCGATCGGCGCGCGCGGTGGCGTCCGAATCCTTGGGCTCGGCAGCCGAATCGTTGCCGGGTACAGCGGCGTGCTGAGCTTTCCGGCCGGATCGCTCGGCGAGGGCGCCCAACTCTTCCAGCAGGGCGATTCCGTCGCGGATCGCCCGTTTGTCCGGCGCTTCCACGAAAGGGAACTTCTCGATATCCCCGAGTCCGAGCGCGGTCATCTGCAGGATGACCGCCGCCAGATTGGTGCGCAGAATCTCCGGTTCGGTGAAAGCCGGACGGGATTCGAAGTCCTGTTCGGAATACAGCCGAATGGCGATGCCGTCGGCGACGCGACCGCAGCGACCCGAGCGCTGCCGCGCGGATGCCTGCGAGACCTCCTCGATGGGCAGCCGCTGCACCTTGGTGCGCATCGAGTACCGGGATATCCGCGCGGTGCCGGGGTCGACGACGTAGCGGATCCCGGGCACGGTCAGCGAAGTCTCCGCCACATTGGTCGCCAGCACCACGCGACGACCGGTATGCGGCTCGAACACCCGATGCTGTTCGGCGGCGGACAGGCGGGCGTACAGCGGAACGATCTCGGTGCGCGGGATCCTCAGATCGCGCAGCGCGTCCGCGGTGTCGCGAATTTCGCGTTCGCCGGAGAGGAAGACGAGCACGTCGCCGCCGCCCTCGGCGAAGAGTTCGCGCACCGCGTCGCCGATGGCGTCCACCGGATCGCGATCGACGACGCGGGTGTCCTCGTCGTCGTCGCTGAGCGCGGGTAGCTCCAACGACAGGGGCCGATAGCGGATCTCCACCGGATAGGAACGTCCCGACACCTCGACAATCGGTGCGGGCACGCCGTTCTCGTCGGCGAAGTGGCGAGCGAACAGTTCCGGGTCGATGGTCGCGGAGGTGATGATCACCTTGAGATCCGGGCGGCGCGGCAGGAGTTGGGCCAGGTAGCCGAGCAGGAAGTCGATATTGAGGCTGCGTTCGTGCGCCTCGTCGATGATGATCGTGTCGTAGCGGCGCAACAGCCGATCACGCTGGATCTCGGCGAGCAGGATGCCGTCGGTCATCAATTTGACCAGGGTGCGGTCGGAGGCCTGATCGGTGAAGCGGACGGTGTAGCCGACGACATCGCCGAGTTCGGTGCCGAGTTCTTCCGCTATGCGCTCGGCGACGGTGCGGGCCGCCAGCCTGCGCGGCTGGGTGTGTCCGATGGTGCCGCGAATGCCGCGACCGAGTTCCAGGCAGATCTTGGGGATCTGGGTGGTCTTCCCCGATCCCGTCTCGCCCGCCACGATCACCACCTGGTGCGCGGCGATCGCCTCGGCGATGTCCTCGCGACGCTGGGTGACCGGCAACTGCTCCGGGTAGCGGATCGCCGGGACCGCCGCGCGTCGCGCCTCGACGCGCAACTCCGCCGCCGCGATCTCGGAGGTGATATCGGCGATTTCCTTCCCGCGCGCCCGGTCCAGCCGGCGGCGGAGCCGGTATTCGTCGCGGAGGGAGAGGTTCGCCAGGCGGGTGCGGAGCTCGCGTGTTCCGTTGTCAGCTGTCCTGGTCATTGCGGACTCCAGGGTAATGGGCGCGCCGGGACGCGGTCATCCCGGAGCCCGGACTCCGCCGCGGCACCCGTCGCGCCGGAGGTCGGATCCTCACCCGGAGACCTCGAATCCGCCACATGCCGGCGCCACGATCGTGCCAACGCCGGGTCCGGACCACTGATCAGGTATAGGTGGTTGGCATGAACGCGTTGTGGCATGGATTCGCCGATATGGGCGCCGTCGAACGAGACGGGGCGTTCGTGGTGGCGCGCGGAGAAGGCGCCTATATCTACGATGCGGCGGGCATCCGCTATCTGGACGCGACGGCCGGTCTCTGGTTCACCAATATCGGGCACGGCCGCGCCGAAGTCGCCGACGCGGTGGCCGCCCAACTGCGCACGATCGCGCACTATTCGAATTTCGGCGACCTGGCCGAACCGGCGACCCAGCAGTTGGCGCAGAAGCTGTCGACGATCGCGCCCGTGCCGGGCAGCAAGATCTTCTTCACCTCGGGCGGCTCGGATTCGGTGGACACCGCGGCCAAACTGGCCCGCCGGTACTGGCACGAAATGGGGAAGCCGGACAAGAAGATCGTGGTCGGTCGTCAGCGCGCCTACCACGGCATGCATGTCGCGGGGACGGCCCTCGCCGGCATTCCCGGTAACCGTGAAGGTTACGGCGAACTGATGGCCGACGCGCGCACCGTCGCCTGGGACGACGCCAAGGCGCTGCTGGCATTGATCGAGGAGATCGGGCCCGGACGGATCGCGGCATTCTTCTGCGAACCGATCATCGGCGCGGGCGGAGTGTATCTGCCGCCGGACGGGTATCTGGCCGAGGTGCGCCGCATCTGCCGCGACCACGACATCCTCTTCGTCGCCGACGAAGTGGTGACCGGGTTCGGCCGGATCGGCGGATCGTGGTTCGCCTCGACCCGATTCGGGCTCGAACCCGACATCATGACCACCGCCAAGGGGCTGACCTCGGGCTACATGCCGATGGGCGCGGTCTTCATCGCCCCGCGTATCGCCGAGCCCTTCTTCGCGGGCGGTGTCTGGTGGCGTCACGGATACACCTACGGCGGCCACGCGGGCGCGGCTGCCGCGGCGCTTGCCACTCTCGCCATCATGGAACGGGAGAACCTCCTCGCGGAGGCGACGCGGATCGAGGCCACACTGCACGAGAAGCTCGCGCCGCTGGCCGGACATCCCCGGGTCGCCGAGGTGCGCAGCGGAATCGGGGCGGTGGCCGCGGTGCAGCTCGCGGATCCGGCCGAGGCACTGCCCTTCGTGAAGACCCTTCGCGCCCACGGTATCTCCAGTCGCGCGGCGGGTCAGGGCGCATTGCAGATCTCGCCGTCGTTCGTGATGACCGACGACCAGATCGCCGAACTGGTCGAAGGTTTCACGCGGGCGCTCGGCTAGCCGCTCACGTTTTCGAGAGAGATCGTCATGAAGACGCTGTGTGGGTCGTCGGTGTAGTCGCCGAACGGTGGGCATATCGCGAAACCGTGTCGCCGGTAGAGGCGGACGGCGGGCTCGTAGAAATCGGACGCGCCGGTTTCCAGGCTCAGTCTGCGGTAGCCACGGGCGCGGGCGACCTCGATGATGTGGGCGAGTAGTGCGGTCGCGATACCGCGTCCGGCATTGCCCGACGCGGTGCGCATGGATTTGATCTCCCCGTGCGCGGGGCCGAGTTCTTTGAGTGCGCCGCATCCGAGGAGCGTCGGCCCGTCCCACACACTCCAGAACGTGATCGCGGCATCGCGCAGGGCCGCGAGGTCGAGGGCGTGCATGCTGTTCGCGGGGGAGTTCGCCCGCATCTCCTCGACGTGCTCGGAGAGTAGCGCGGCGATATCGGGACCGGTCAGATCATCGACAGCGATGCACAAGGCGGTCGGCGGTCGGTGATCGGCGTGCCTCGGCATAGCTCATGATGGCGCGGCGCGGGCTGTGGGGGCGAGCCGAACACGGGCAGTGAGAGCATGGAGATCGACAGCGAGGCGGAGAACATGCGACTGACCGACACCATCGGAGCCGCGGCGATCGGGGCGTTGCGCCGCGCCGCCGACGAAACCCATTACGCCGCACTCGCGGTCCGTGCGGGGCTGGTCACCCCCGAGCGCCCCGATCGGCTCGCCCGGATGGGTGTCGCGGTGCTGCGCTCGGGCTTGCTCGGCGGCCTCGCCACCGTAGCGGCGCTGAGGTACCGCGATCGTGTCGCGATCCTGGATGAGCGCGGCCCCGTCACCTTCCGTGAACTCGACGAGCGCACCACCGCGCTCGCGAATGCCTGGCGGGCACGTGGATTGCGCGACGGTGAGGGGGTGGCGGTCCTGGCGCGCAATCACCGGGGTTTCCACTACGCGGTATTCGCCGCCGCCAAATGCGGCGCTCGGATCATCCTGTTGAATACGGATTTCGCGGGACCGCAGCTGCGCGAGGTGCTGGCGCGCGAAGGGACCGATCTGCTGGTCTTCGACGACGAATACACCGACCTGCTGGCCGGGTACGCGCCCGTCCGTGGCAGGTATCGGGCCTGGGTCGATACTCCCGGCGTCGACACCATCGACAATCTGATCGCGGCGGGTCCGGGGAACCCGCCGCGCAGACCCGCCACCGATGCCACGATCATCCTGCTCACCAGCGGCACTACCGGAACGCCGAAAGGCGCGCGACGCAGGGAGCCGACGTCGCTGGCGCCCCTCGGCGCGATCCTGGCACGGGTGCCGCTGCGCGCGAGGGAAGTCACCGAATGCCCCGCGCCGCTGTTCCATACCCTCGGTTTCGCGCACGCGATGCTGGCGCTCGGCTTCGGTTCCACCCTGGTGATCCGCCGTCGATTCGATCCGCGGGCGGTGCTGGACAGCCTGTGCCGAAACAGGGCCACCGCGCTCATCGCGGTTCCGGTGATGCTGCGCAGACTGGTCGACCTCGGCCCGTCGGCGTTCGCGGCACAGGATCTCCGGCGGCTGCGCGTCATCTTCGTGGCTGGTTCGCAGCTGGGCGCCGACCTGTGCGTCAAGGTGACAGAGGCGTTCGGGCCGGTGGTCTACAACGTGTACGGCTCCACCGAAGTGGCGTACGCGACCATCGCCACCCCGGCCGATCTCGCGGCCGAGCCGGGCTGTGTCGGCGCGGTCGTGCCCGGCGCGACGGTGAGAATCCTCGGCGACGACGATCGCGAGCTGCCCGCCGGCCGGACCGGACGCATTTTCGTCGGCAACGGCTATCAATTCGATGGATATACCGGCGGCGGTGACAAGGCCCGCGTCCGCGGTCTGATGTCCACCGGTGACGTCGGTCATTTCGACAGTGCGGGAAGACTTTTCATCGATGGACGCGATGACGACATGATCGTCTCCGGCGGTGAGAATGTCTTTCCCGGCGAGGTCGAGGAGCTGTTGGCCGCCCATCCCGCGGTGGCGGAGGTCAGCGCCTTCGGCGTCGATGACGATCGGTACGGGCAGCGTCTGCGCGTCGTGGTCGTGGTGCGCGAGGGATATGCGCTGACCGAGGACGAAGTGCGCGATTACGTGAAGGACCGGCTGGCCCGCTTCAAGGTGCCGCGCGATGTCGTTTTCGTCGATGAACTGCCCCGCAATCCGAGCGGCAAGGTGCTGAAGCGGATCCTGCGCGATCGGTGACCTCGCGCCGTGGGGATTTCTGCCCGTGCCCCGGCCGGTGTGCGCGCGTCGGCCACGCGAGGTCGCTCGTCGAGAGCGAAAAATGAATGGCCGTGCCGTGACGGACGCCGGTACCTTCGATACTCGTCGCGTCGGAAGGGGGAGGCAAAGGTATGGAGGCGACCGTCGCGGTCACCCCGGATCAGCTGCCGGAACTGCTGCTGCACGTCGCCGTCGTGCGGCCGGTATTCCTCTGGGGCGCACCGGGAATCGGTAAGAGCTCACTGGTACGCGGTTTCGCCGAATCGCTCGGCCTCGAATGCGTCACCCTGCTCGGCACCCAGCTCGCACCGGAGGATCTGATCGGGGTGCCGCAGATCGTCGGCGACCGCAGTCGTTTCGCACCGCCGGAATTGATCGCGCGGCCGGAACCCTACTGCCTGTTCCTCGATGAGTTGAACGCGGCGGCGCCGGAGGTGCAGAAGTCGTTCTACTCGCTGATCCTCGACCGCAGGATCGGCACCTATGAACTGCCCGCCGGTTCGGTGGTGATCGGCGCGGGCAATCGCGCGACGGATAACGCGCTGGCCCGCCCGATGGCCTCGGCGCTGGTCAACCGCATGGTGCACCTGCACCTGCGCGCGGACGTCGATGATTGGCTGAAATGGGCCGCGCTCAACGATATCCACCCCTGGATCGTGCGCTACCTGACCCAGCGCCCCGACCATCTGTGGTCGCCGCCGCCGAAGACCGAGGCCCCCTTCTCCACGCCGCGCGGCTGGCATATGCTCTCCGACGCCCTGCACTCCTGCGGTGACGACATCGACGACACGGTGTTGCACGTGCTGACCGCGGGCACGCTGACGGCCGCGCACGCGTCCGCCTTCCGCGCCTACGTCAAAACCCTCCGGCACGCCTACGACCTCGAGGCCGTGCTGAAGGGTGAGGTGAGCTGGCCGCGCGAACCCGGCGATCGCGACCTGCTGTACTTCCTGTCGGAGACCTTCCGCGCCCGGCTGGTCAAGGAGTTGCCCGGTGCGCGCGAACATATCTCACCGTCGGTGGGCCGATTCGTGATCCGGGCCAAGGCCATGCTCATCGAACTCGCCGAGATCTCGGTCGAATGCGCGCAATTGGTGATCGCCTCGGACGACAACGGCACGCCGGTGCTGCCCACCTGGTTCCTCATCGAGGTCAGCCGGGATCTGCCGCGCCTGGCCGCCCGCCGATAGGGGCGGCACGTGCGGAGAAACGGGAAGCTCGATCCGTGGTCGCAGGCGATCGAGGACGGCTGGAAAGCGACGCGTTCGCACCCGGCGTTGCGTCATCTGCCGCATCAGCTGAACCGGCTCGACCCCGGGGCGCCGCGGGACATCTGGGCCTACGTCAGCGGCGGCGCGATCTATTACCACCCGAAGCGCAGGGCCGAGGCGGCGGAATGGACGTGGGTTTTCGCGCACTGCCTGCTGCACGCCGGATTCGGCCATCTGGATCCGAGCACTACGCTGCCGGGCAATATCGTCGAAGAGACCAGTTGGGATCACGACCGGCCGGAACCGCATCCGGCCTATCGGGCGGCCTGCTGTGCGGTCGTCGACCAGTATCTGACGACCATGAAGATCGGGCGCCGACCTCTCGAATTCCCGCTCGCTCCAGACATTTCCGATGAACACGACACCGGTGCGCGCTGGCGGGAGACCTCGGTGCCCGTCACCTACCGGCGCACGGATCCGCCGGACTTCCTCCTCGGCGATGCCGACAGCGCGAAACGCGCCGACTATCCCGGCCACTTCGCCGCCGGACTCGCCGCGGCGGCCCGCGACGCGCTGGCCGCCGCGGGTGGTGATCACACCGAGCACGGAATGCGGCCGAAGAAGCCGTGGGAGGCCGCGCTCGGCTGGTTCGTCTCGTCCTATCCGCTGTTGGGCGCGCTGGCCGCTGGGATGACCGTGGTCGCCGACCTCGACCTCGCGCGCGGCTGGGATATCTCGATCGCCGCGGTGAACGCCGAGGCGGGGGAGATCTATATCAATCCGCTGGCCGGTCTGCCGGATGAGCAGTGGCGATTCGTCCTCGCGCACGAAATGCTGCATGCCGCGCTGCGGCACGGCGAGCGCACCGGCGCGCGCGACCCGTACCTGTTCAATATCGCCTGCGACTACGTGGTCAACGGCTGGCTGGTGGAGATGGACGTCGGGCAGATGCCGGAGGGGCTGCTGTACGACCCGGACCTGAAAGGGTGTTCGGCCGAGGAGGTCTACGACCGGATCGCGACGGACCTGCGCCGGCTGCGCAAACTCGCGACCCTGCGCGGGCGCGGGCGCGGCGACGTACTCGGCGAACCCCTGCCGCGTCCCGGGCGGCCGGGGCGCTACGTGGACCTGGACGATTACTACCGCGACGCGCTGGTCACCGGCCTGGCCTATCACCACAACAGCGGGCGCGGCACCGTGCCCGCCGCACTGGAACAGGCGATCAGGGCACTGGATCAGCCGCCGCTGCCCTGGGACGCCCACCTCGCGCGCTGGTTCGACGAACACGTTCCCACGCTGGATAAACGCCGCAGCTATGCCAGGGCGTCACGGCGGCAGGCGTCGACGCCCGATATCCCGCGTCCGGCGTGGGTGCGTCCGGAGGAGAACGTGCGACTGCCGACCTTCGGGGTCGTCCTGGACACGTCCGGATCGATGGATGTCACGCTGCTCGGAAAGGCGTTGGGCGCCATCGCCTCCTACGCCATGGCCCGAGAGGTGCCCCGGGCCCGCGTCGTCTACTGCGACGCCGCGGCCTACGACGCGGGCTATCTACCGGTCGAGGAGATCGCCCGCGGGGTACGGGTGCGCGGCCGTGGCGGGACGGTGCTGCAACCGGGCATCCGAATGCTCGAACGTGCCGAGGACTTCCCGGCCGACGGTCCGATTCTCGTCATCACCGACGGGCAGTGCGACGCGCTGCGCATTCGCCGCGAACACGCTTTTCTCGTGCCCGCGGGCGCCACCCTGCCGTTCCGTCCACGCGGTCCCGTCTTCCGGGTCCGGTGAGTTTCCTGGATATCGTGCCGCGGGCCGAAATATCAGTGCTGGAAACGGTTTCGGCTCGCTCGATGCCGTGGGATGGCTATGCTGCGTGGTGAGCCGACGAAGGGGGATGGTCGTGATCGGTGTGAACGGGCGCGGTCCCGGTGTTCGAGTGCTGGTCGGATCGGTCGCCGTCGTGCTGGCGTATCTCCTGGCCGCCGTGCTGGTCGCGGCGGCGGTGACACCGCCGGGGTCGCGGCTGGTGGCGGATCGGCGGGCTCGCCGGTCCGGGTTCGGCACACGGCCGACCGAATAGCGCCCACGACCGCCGCGACGAGAGGTGGTGGGGTGTGGCGCAGTTCGTGCAGGAGTACGCCGCGTTGCGGTGGTCGGTGGTGGCGGCCTTCCTGGTCGCCGCCGCGATGGTGGTCATGCGTGTCACCGCGTCGCCAGGGGCCTACGTCGGAGGGCGTTCGGGGGCGCCACCGCCGGTGTGGGACCCTGCCGACAACACGGACGGCCTTGGGCGACACAACCTTCCGGTACACCGGGCGATCGGTGTCGCCCATCATGAATCCGACGCCGCGCATCTGATCATGTGCCTGGTGATGCTCACCATGCTCATCTTCCCGCTCGGTGCGGATCCACACGCGCTCCACGGGGTATTGACCGCCGTCACGGTGGTTTTCGCGGTGCTGCTCGTGAGCCGTATCCCGCAATGGCGCAGTGACGGCCCCGGCCTCGCGACACACCGGATACTCGCTCTCGCCTATCACGTCATCGCCGCGGCGGCAATGCTGTACGCCATGTCGGGGCATTCGGGCTCCGGTCACCCCGGGCCCGCGCCGATCCCGGTGCTCGTGCTCGCGGCGCTCTTCTGCGCGGACGCGGTGGCGGTACTCGTCGCGTACGGCACCGGACGTAGTCATTTCGGCCACCCCCTCGGCGCGGGGGATACCGCGCTGCCCTCCGCGGCGGTGCCGCACCTGGTGATGGATCTCGGGACGGCGTACATGCTGGTCGCGGTGGTGCAGGGGTGAGGGCCCCGGTTACAGATCGATGACCGAGTCGGCCGTCACCCTGCCGCCGAGATGAACCCAGCCATCGGAGTCCCACCGGGTGAAGATCTGGCTGCCTCGGCCCTGCGTGATGTTCAGTCCCTTCCGCAGCAGCGCGGTGAGGGCCACGGCGGCGGCGCCGGTCGCCTCGTCCTCGGCGATGCCCATGGTCGGGGCGAACATGCGCGCGCGCAGCGCGGCCCGGTTCTCGTCGGTCCAGGTCCACAGATAGTGCGGACCGCCGGTGAAATCGTCCGGGCGCAGGGCGAGGAGTTCCTCGACGCTCTCGAGTTGATGGAACGTGAAATCAGGGGCCCATTCGCCGCGGGCCTTGATCCAGGTGAGTCCGTCGGTCGATTCCACCGACACGGGTCCGGCCAGGACATCCAGCACTCGCACCGGAACGCCCTGCTCGGCGAACCACCACGCGGTGCCCACCGACGGGTGCCCGGCGAAAGGAAGTTCGACCGTCGGGGTATAGATCCGCACCCGTGCGACCTCGTCGACCGGATCGGCGACCACGACGGTTTCGCTGTATCCGGCACGCGCCGCCAACTCCTGCGGGTCGGTGCCGACGACATCGCCCGCCCTGGCAATCCCCAGTTCGTTCCCGAGTCGCCCGACCGCATCCGTGAACACGCGCACTACCTCGAGCCGCGTCCCCATGGCCTCCGGTTCACCCTGTGTGCCCATAGCGGTGAGCCTACCGGCCGAGCGTAGGCTCCCGGGAAGGGGAACGGCCCATGTCCGCCGTCGAAGCCGCTGGTCGACGGCACAGTGCGCGGTCGATCACTCCGGGGTGACACCGTGATCTATTCGATAGCTGAACGGTTGCCAGAGGTATTCGTCCGGAATGCCGGGCAATCCAGACCGGGCGATGTAATCCGCATTGCCGGGGCGGGTCGCGCGCAATTCAGGCCCCGTCCGCAAGGGACGGGGCCTGAATTCGGGAAACCCGGCCGTCAGACCTGCGCGGCGGCGAGAGTCTCGGTGGACTGCACCGCCTGACCGACTCCGGCGACGATCGCCGCCACCCGCAGCGACTCGAAGATCACCTCGCGCGACACACCGGCGTCGCGCAGGGTCTTCTCGTGCGCTTCCAGGCAGTGGGCGCAGCCGTTGATCGAGGAGACCGCGAACGACCACAGCTCGAAATCGGCCTTTTCGACGCCGGGATTGCCGATGATGTTCATCCGCAGACCGGCGCGCAGATCGTCGTAACGTCCGTCCAGGAAAGCCTTGCCGCGGTAGAACACATTGTTCATGCCCATGATCGAGGCGGCGCCGAGCGCGGCGTCGTAGGCCTGCGCCGACAGGGTGTCGGCAGCCTCCTCGGCGATCTCACGCAGTGTCGTGGCCGACCGGGTCGCGGCGGCCGAGGCGAGCAGGGCGCCCCACAGCTGCTGCTCGTTCAACACGGTGGTGCGTGCGATCGATGACAGGTTGAGCTTGAGGTCCTTGGCGTACTCGGGAAGGGAGTTCTTCAGGTTCTCGATGCTCATTCGACGTGTCCTCGGATCATTCCCGCGTACGCGGGCAACTGGCGGATTTCGTTCACTTGCTGGATATTTCGCGGATTCTGGACGAGTCCGACTCAGACGCTCGCGGCGAGCAGCTCGCCAGCGTTGATGGTCGGGTCGCCCTTCTTCCAGTTGCAGGCGCACAGCTCATCGGACTGCAGGGCGTCCAGCACGCGCAGCACCTCGTCGACATTGCGACCCACCGAACCCGCGGTGACCGAGACGAACTGGATCTCGTTGTTCGGGTCGACGATGAAGGTGGCGCGGTCGGCGACGCCGTCGGCGTTGAGCACGCCGGTGGCGGTGGTCAGTTCCCGCTTGAGGTCCGAAAGGATCGGGAAGGGCAGGGTTTTCAGATCCTCGTGCTGGGCCCGCCACTGGAAGTGCACGAACTCGTTGTCCACCGAGGCGCCGAGCACCTGCGCGTCGCGGTCGGCGAACTCGTCGTTCAGCTTGCCGAACGCGGCGATCTCGGTCGGGCACACGAAGGTGAAGTCCTTCGGCCAGAAGAAGACGATCCGCCACTTGCCCGCGTGGTCGTCGCTGGTGATCTGGGTGAAGTAGTCGTCGGGCTGCTGAGCGTCGACCTTGGACAGGTCACCGCCGATAACCGCGGTGAGGTTGTACGCCGGGAATTGGTCGCCGATGGTCAGCAGGGCCATTGCTTATCTCCTCGTCCATGTGGGGGTGGGGCGTGCGAAGTATCTATACGTGATCTTGCCTAAAGCCCAGTGAAAGGTAAAGGTGATCATTCGCACTACACTGATAGGCGTGACTGATCATACTTATCAGCCAACACTGTCGCAGCTGCGTGCGTTCGTGGCGATCGCGGAGTACCGCCATTTCGGTACCGCGGCTGCCCGGCTCAGCGTGAGCCAGCCCACGTTATCGCAGGCACTGGCCGCGCTCGAAAACGGTCTCGGGCTGCAACTCATCGAGCGCAGCACGCGGCGGGTATTGGTGACCGCGGCCGGAATGCGCTTGCTGCCCAAGGCGACGGCGACACTGGAGGCGGCCGATCGATTCGTCGCGTCGGCCGCGGGCGACGGGCTCGGCGGCACGCTGCGGATGGGCATCATCCCCACCGTCGCGCCGTACGTTCTTCCTTCGCTGCTCCCCGAGCTGCGCAAACGATTACCCGCCCTGCACCCGCAGGTGATCGAGGACCAGACCGCGCGTCTGCTGGACGGCCTGCGCACCGGAGTGCTCGACGTCGCTCTGCTCGCGCTGCCGACCCAAGCCCCCGGATTGGTCGAAATACCACTGTACGACGAGGAATTCGTGCTGGTGACGCCGACGGGCCACGATCTGGCCGGGCGCGCCGACATCAGCCCCGCCGTGCTGGACGCGCTCCCGCTGTTACTTCTCGACGAAGGGCACTGCCTACGCGACCAGGCCCTCGATCTGTGCCGGTCGGTCGACGCGCATCCAGGGGCAGTCGGTGACACCAGGGCCGCGTCGCTGTCGACCGTCGTGCAATGCGTCGCGGGCGGGCTGGGCGTGACGCTGATCCCGAGGATGGCCGTCGCCGCCGAAACCGCGCGCGCCAGCCTCGACACCGCGCATTTCGCCGCACCCGCTCCGGGACGGACCATCGGACTGGTCTACCGCGCCTCCACCGCCCGCACCGAGGACTACGAGTATCTGGCCGCCATCGTCCGGGCCAATCGGCCGCACTGATCGGCCTGGCACGACCTACTGACCAGGGTATTCAGCAGGCGAGCGCCTTCGCTTCGCGGGATTTCCTCCAGCGATTCGGAGCCGGTGATCGGGTTCGGGCGACGATACTGAGCAGCGATGCTCGGGACGGCGCGATCAGTGGGGGACGACTCATTCGTGGAAGGAAGCCTCATGGCCCGGACCTCGATCGACCTGGAGCCGCTGCGGGCGCGGCTGGACGGTGCGCTCATAGCACCCGGAGATGGCGGATACGACGACGCGCGCAGGGTGGCGAACGGTGCGATCGACCGCAGGCCGCTGGCGATCGCCCGGTGCACAGATCCCGACGATGTCGCCGCGGCCATCGCTTTCGCCTGTGCGGCCGGCGTCGATGTGACGGTGCGCGGCGGGGCGCACAATCCGGCGGGCACCGCGATCGCCGACGGTGCGCTCATGATCGATCTGCGCGAGCTGAATACCGTTCGGGTCGATCCGGATAATCGTCGCGCCCGAGTCGGGGGCGGTGCCCTGCTCTCCGAACTGGATCGCGCGACCCAGGAGTACGGTCTGGCCGTTCCGGCCGGGCTGATCAGTCACACCGGCGTCGGCGGTCTCACCCTCGGGGGCGGGATGGGCTGGTTGACGGGCCGGTCCGGGCTGAGCATCGATCACCTGGTGGCCGCGCAGGTCGTGCTCGCGGACGGGCGGACCGTGCGGGCCGCCGCCGACGAACATCCCGAGTTGTGGTGGGCGCTGCGCGGGGGCGGCGGCAATTTCGGCGTCGTCACCGAATTCGACTTCGCACTGGATCCAGCGGGGCCCGTGGTGGAGTTCGCGCTGCTGTTCTGCGGGCTGGATCAGCTCGCCGAAGTACTGCGGGCCGCCCGCGACATCGTGCCAGGCCTGCCTCGGGACGTGTCGGTCATCTTCGGCGCGCTCAACGCGCCGCCGGAACCCTTCGTTCCGGAATCGGTACGGCTGCGACCGGGATGCGCGGTCATCGTCGTCGGCTTCGGCGACGCCGACGAGCACGCCGGGATCGTCGAGCTGTTCCGGGCGCGGCTGACACCGGTCTTCGACATGGTGACCCCGATTCCCTACCTCGCCTTGCAACAATTGATGGACGAGGCCAACGCCTTCGGGATCAGCTCGTACGAAAAGGGCACGCGCATAGCGGAATTCACCGACGAGGTGATCGAAACCTTCGTCGCTCACATCCCGCGCAAGCGATCCCCGATGTCGCTGGCGCTGGTCTATCGCCTCGACGGGGCGTTCAGCGAGATCGCCGACGATGCCACCGCGTACGGCGGCCCCCGCACGCCGCACTATCAATTGTTCATCGTCGGCGGCAGTCCCGATCCGGCCGGGCTTGCCGCGGAACGGGATTGGGTGCGCGCGTTCTGGGCGGCGCTGCAGCCGCACAGCGGACTCGCGGGCGGATACGTCAACGGGCTCACCGATTTCGACGACGCGAAATTGCGCGCGATATACGGGACCAAACTCGATCGCCTCGCCGCGATCAAAGCCGCGTACGATCCGGATAACGTGTTCCACCATAATGTGAACATCGTCCCGGTCGGCTGACGGTGAGGCGGACGATCATCGCGGCCGGAATATCGTGGGCAAGTGATCAGCAAACCGATAGTCGATTGACCTCGCATCGTTCGCTCGAGTGGAGGACACTGGGTGAGGGCGTCCGGGGGCCGTGTCACCGGACCGACTGCTGAGCGGTGGCACGGAGGCACAGGACATGTTCGCGCGCATCATTCTGATCCTTTTGTTCCCGATCGCCTGGCCGATCTACTTCGTCATCTGGTGCTGCGAACACCCCGAGGAAGTGCGGCATTCGATCACCTCGGTGCGCGATCTGATCCGGCGACATCCCAAGCGCACCGCGTGGCTCGGCGTCGTCTTCGGGGGAATCGGGGTGATCGGGCATGTGCTCGACGGCGAATTCCTGGCGATGGCGGTCGGTGCGGCGGTGGTCGGATGGTGCGGCTGGTTGCTGATCAAATGGAACAGGCAGGAAGCGGGTGCGGCGGCGGCCCGCGCGGGCGAGGCGGTCGAGGTCTCGCGGCCCGCGCGCCCGACTGGGTCCGATGATGCGCTGTTCGTGTACGGGACACTGCAATTCCCCGAGGTGCTGAACGAATTGATCGGGCGCAGTCCCGAATCCGTACCCGCCGAGATCCCCGGCTGGCGGGTGGCCGCACTGCCGGGGCGGGTGTACCCCGGACTCGTACCCGACCCGGCCGGGGTGGCGCGCGGGGTGATCTTGTCCGGGCTCGATGCCAGGGAGTGGGAAGTTCTCGACGCCTTCGAGGACGACGAATACGAATTGCGCCGCATTCGTTGTGCGAGCGGACCGGCATTGGCCTACGTCTGGACCGCCGAGGTGGCGGCTAAGGACTGGGTGGCGACCGAATTCGCCGCCACCCACCTCGCGGCGTTCATCACCCGGTGCTGGCAGTGGCGCACCGCGTCGTAGGGTCCGTATCCGACTGCGATTGACATTAGTAGACGACCGGTCGTATATTTGCGGTATGGCCAGACCGCGACGCAGTGACGACACCAGGCAGATGCTGGTGGAGGAGGGTGCGGCCGGATTCCTGGCCAACGGATATCACGGCACCGGAATCAAGCAGGTGCTGGACGCGGTCGGCGTGCCGAAAGGCTCCTTCTACAACTATTTCGACAGCAAGGAGAGTTTCGGCCGGGCGGTCATCGACCATCATTCGCGCTGTATCCAGCGGAACCTGGCCGACGCCCTCGGCCCGGCCTCCGATCCGATCGTGGGACTGCGCGCCTTCTTCGGGCGCCTGATGGGCGATTTCGTGGCGTCGGAATTCACCGGCGGCTGCTTGATAGCCAATCTCGGCGGCGAACTCGAGGGCAGTGAGACGCTGCGCGAGTCGCTGTCGAGCGCGTTCACGGCCTGGCGCGACGGTGTCGCCGATGCGCTGCGAGATGCGCAGGGGCAGGGCTTGATTCGCGACGATATCGCCGCCGTGGAGTTGGCCGATCTGCTCATCGAGGCGTGGGAGGGTGCGGTGATACGCATGAAGATCGACCATTCGATCGAACCGCTGCGCAAATGTCTGCGTCGACTACTGGACGACTATTTCCTGCCCTGATCCGTGACTGCGGTGCCCGCGTGGCCGAGTTGTGTCCATTCAAAGACGACCGGTCGTATCAAAATGAAGAGAAGGAGTTCGCATGTCAGTGAAGACGGTTATCGTGACCGGATCCTCCAGCGGGATCGGGCGCGATATCGCGAGGGCGTTCGTCGAGCGCGGCGACGCCGTGGTGCTCAACGGGCGCGATCCGGACAAGCTCGAGGCGGTGGCCGCCGAACTCGGCGCGCCGGACCGGGTCGCCTCGGTCCTGGGTGACATCGGCTCGCCCGCAACGGGATCCGAGCTGGTTCGCACGGCGGTCGAGCGATTCGGCCGGGTCGACGTACTGGTCAACAACGCCGGCATATTCGGCACGAAACCGTTCGTCGAGGTCACAGCGGCGGATCTCGACAGCTATATCGGGGGCAACCTGAAGGGCACCTACTTCACCACCCAGGAGGTGGTGCGGCAGCTATTGCGTCAAGGCGGGGGCGGCAGCATCGTCAATATCGGCACCGTCCTGATCAACCACGCACTCGCCGGGATCACCGCTTCGGCGGCGCTCATCGCCAAGGGCGGCGTCCACGCGCTCACCACGAGTCTCGCGGCGGAACTCGCCGCCGAGGGCATCCGGGTCAATGCCGTCGCCCCTGGTTTCATCCGGACACCGATCTTCGGCGACGCCGATATGACCGCCTCCGGGCGGCTCGCCTTGCTCGACCGCATCGGCGAAGTCTCCGAAACCACGGCCGCCGTGCTGTATCTGGCCGACGCCGAATTCACGACCGGTCACATCCTCCCCGTCGACGGCGGGTTCATCTCGGGAAGGGCAGCGTAATGCCGTACGTCAATATCAAAGTCACCGACGAGGGCGTAACCCGCGAGCAGAAATCCCAGCTCATCAGGGGTGTCACCGATCTGCTCCACGAGGTGCTCGGCAAAGCGCCCGAGAGCACCTACGTGGTGATCGATGAGGTCGCCCTCACCGACTGGGGTGTCGGCGGCATGAATGTCGAGCAGTGGCGAGCCCGCGACTCCTGATCGCGCGGTCGGCCGGGGGATGAGCCGCGCCGAGGCCGAGCGTCTGCGAGAAGTGCTCGTGAACTGTCGACGCGCTCGGCGAGCGCCGCCGCCTCCTGCGGACCGGCACGATACGAAACGCTTCGGCGCCGGAGGTGGGAAAACCTTTGGCGCCGAGGCGTTGTCGTCGATTTCCTGCTATCGCTGCGCGCGCAGGGCGTACGGCTCGATCGCGCCGCGGATCAGGGCCCGCGCATCGATGGTCTCCGGCCGATAGGGCAGGGTGACCAGGCGATCGGTCATACCCGGCACCGGATCGCCGACCTGCTCGTTGAGACCGAACAGGAAAGACCATTCGTGTTCGTCGCTGGTGTAGAGCACCACGGTGCCGAACTGTTCGTGGAAGCGCTGCCAGGATCGCTTGAGAGTCTCGTTGCGCCACATGGTCGCGCACCCGGCCTGGGCGCTGAGCACGCCGCCCGGGGCGAGCAGCGCTCGACATCGGGACAGGAATTCCGATTCGTAGAGGCGATTGTGCTGCGCGTCCTCGACCCGCTCGTCGGGCAGATCGATCACGATGACGTCGTAGCGGGTGCCCGAGCGCTGGGCATTCGCGAGGAAATCCCAGCCGTCGGCGTAATGCACCGTGATCGGGCCCTCGCCCTTGACGGCGTCGGCCAACTCGCCGCTGGTGTAGCCGTAGGGCAGATATTCGGCGCAGAGCTCGACCTCGAGCTGATCGATATCGACGTGGTCGACGTGGACGGCGCCCGCCGCGACCGACATCTGACTGGCCACGCCCTCGCCCGAACCGATGATCAGCACCCGATCGAGCTTCTCGGCCAGCACGAAGGCGGGGACCATCATCGCCTCGTGGTAGGTCAGCTGGGAGAATTCGGTGGACTGGCGGTCGTCGTCGGAGAACAGGCTGATGCCCTGTTCGGTCCGCGCGATCACCATGTGCTGGAACGGGGTACGGGTGTCGACGATGACGTCGCGCAGATCCCAGGTACGGGTCAGCCCCGCGCCCACCGGTTCCTGGATCTTCTCCGCACCGTGTCCGCGCTGGATGACCTGCATGCGAACAGCTTTGGGAGACAACTTGTCTCGCAGCCCGTCGACCGCCTTCGTCGCGCCCGCGCCGATGCTGCCGCAGGTGAAGACGTCGACGAAGATGTCGCCGGACTCCGGATAGGTGTGAATCGAGGCGTGGGACTCCGACAACAGCGCGAGGACGGTCACCCCCTGCGGATCGAACTTTTTGTGCACGACATCGCAGATGGTGACGCCCGCCGCGATCAGAGATTCACGCAACGCCGATTCGAGTCGTTCGAGGTCGTTGCACAGGGTCGCATCGACACCACCGAACTCGGCCAGCACGTGCCAGCCGGTGAATTCCGCCGTCATGGGCAAACTCACTCTCGCTCAGCGCCCGAGACATGAACGGTCAAGGGCGGAAAACCATTGAAGGACACCGACGAGTAGCTCGCGGTATAGGCGCCGGTGTGGAGGATCCTGATGGGATCACCGGCTCGCAACGTGGTCGGTAGAAGGACGCGCGTGCGTTGATACAGTACATCGTCGCCATCACAGGTCGGGCCGGCGACCACCGCCTCGTCGACGGGATCGCCGTCGCGGTCGGTGACGAATCGGTAGGCGATGTATTCGTTCTCCGTCTCGGCCATGCCGTTGTAGCGGCCGATGTCCAGATACACCCAGCGCCGTCCGTCGGGCGCGATACGCACGCCGACGACCTCGGCGTGGATGGTGCCCGCG
This sequence comes from Nocardia sp. NPDC005366, assembly GCF_040606855.1. Classification (NCBI taxonomy): domain Bacteria; kingdom Bacillati; phylum Actinomycetota; class Actinomycetes; order Mycobacteriales; family Nocardiaceae; genus Nocardia; species Nocardia sp. NPDC005366. The sequence continues at coordinate 125,920 of NZ_JBEXFQ010000010.1, read as the reverse complement.
TCCGCGACCAGCGCGCGGCCGGGTTCGACCACGAGCGCGGTTGTCGTGGGCAGGAATTCGGCCGCGGCGGCATCGATCACCGACGTGATCGCGCCGAGGTCGGGCGCGGCGTCGGCGTAGGAGATCGGAAGGCCGCCACCGATATTGACGGTTCGGACGACGATATCCTTGGCTGCCAGCGCGTCGACGATCTCGGCGGCCTGCGCGATACCGATCCGCCAGGCTTCGGGGTCCAGTTGCTGCGATCCCACGTGGAAGTACGGTCCGGCGACGACGAGTCCGAGGTCACGGGCGCGCACGAGCAGCCGGAGAGCCTCGGCGGGCGCGCAGCCGAATTTGGTGCCGAACGGGGTGCGCGAGGGCGGCGCGCAGGACAGGAAACGGCATTCGACCTCGGAGCCCGGCGCGTATTCGGCGACGCGCAGCAGATCGTCCTCGGTGTCGAAGGCGTAGCGACGCACGCCGAGGGCGTAGGCGCGCGCGATGTCGGCGGCCTTCTTGATGGGGTTGCCGTAGCAGAGGGTGGCGGGCTCGACGCCCAGATCCAGGCACTGGACGATTTCGCCGATACTGGCGACATCGAATTCGGCGCCTTCGGCGGCGAGCAGGGTGATGAGCTCGTCCACCGGACTTGCTTTGACTGCGTAGCGGATGCGTGCCGCGGGCATGACCGCGGAAAGTGCGCGATAATTCTCGCGAACTCTTCCAGGGTCGATGACAAGGTAAGGCGATTCGGGCATAGTTGATCTTTCGCGTCGGCAGCGGGGGAGAGAGTATCAGCGGCCGGTACCCAGAAACGAATCAGTCGAAACCACGATTCGCGACAGGGTGGGCCACCGCGCGGCCCGCAACGGCAGAACGCTGCTGACCAGCGAGGATGGCGGGAATCGACGGGTCGGCTGGTCTCAGCCCGCGGTGACGGTGATCTCGTCGAAGACGACCTCGCCCGCCGCGTCGGATTCGGTCAGATCGACGGTGGCGTCGACCGACCACCCGTGATCGCCCGCCGGGTCGTCGAGTACCTGGCGCACCTGCCAGAAACCGGGTCTTCGTTCGATCTGGAACAGCTGTGGTCCGCGCGCGTCGGGGCCGATGCCGATACGTTCGTATTCGGCGAAATAGGGCGCCAGCGCGGCCTCCCAGTCGGGGCCCGCACCGAGATCGTCGAGAGCGTCCCAGTGCCGCAGGGCAGCCAGTTCGACGCGGCGGAACATGGCATTGCGGACCATCACCCGGAAGGCGCGCTCGTTGGCGGTGATCGGGCGAATGGTCTCCGCGCCGAAGGCCACCTGATCGGTGTCGGTCTCCGCACCGGGATTGGTGAGTTGCTCCCATTCGTCGAGCAGACTCGAATCCACCTGCCGGATGAGCTCACCGAGCCATTCGGTGATGTCCTCCAACTCCTCGGTGCGCGCCGATTCGGGGACGGTCCGGCGCAGCGCGCGGTAGGCGTCGGCCAGGTAGCGCAGGACGATGCCCTCCGAGCGTGCCAATTCGTAGAACGAGATCAACTCGGCGAAGGTCATCGAGCGTTCGATCATGTCGCGCACCACCGATTTCGGTGACGGCGCGAATTCCGACACCCACGGATGTCCGCCGCGGTAGGTCTCGAAGGCGGGTTCGATCAGTTCGGCCAGCGGCTTGGGCCAGGTGACCTCTTCGAGCAGTTCCATCCGCTCGTCGTATTCGATGCCGTCGGCCTTCATCTCCTGGATCGCCGCGCCGCGCGCCTTGTGCTGCTGGGCCATCAGCAACTGGCGCGGATCCTCCAGGGTGGATTCGATGAGCGACACCACATCGAGGGTATAGCCCGTCGCCTCTTTGTCGAGCAGATCGAAAGCCGCGAGGGCGAAGGGTGACAGCGGCTGGTCGAGAGCGAAATCGCGCTGTAGGTCCACCGTGAGCCGCGCCCGTCTGCCCTGTGCGTCCGGTTCCGGAAGTTGTTGCACCACACCGGCATCGCGCAGGGCCCGATAGAGACGGATAGCGCGCAGGATATGCCGGCGCTGGGCCGGTCGCGGTTCGTGATTGTCCTCGAGCAGATGGCGCATCGCGTCGAAACAGTTTCCGGGACGGGCGATCACGTTGAGCAGCAGCGCGTTGGTCACCGAGAATCTGGACACCATCGGCTCGGGCTGGGCGGTGACGAGACGGTCGAAGGTCTCCTCGCTCCAGGAGACGAAACCCTCGGGCGGTTTGCGGCGCTGCACCTTGCGCTGTTTCTTCGGATCGTCGCCCGCCTTGGCGAGCAGGCGGGTGTTCTCCACCTCGTGTTCTGGCGCCTGCACCACCACGGTGCCCATGGTGTCGAAGCCCGCCCGGCCCGCGCGTCCGGCGATCTGGTGGAATTCGCGGGCCTTGAGCCTGCGGGTGCGCACGCCGTCGTATTTGGTGAGTCCGGTGAGCAGCACCGTGCGGATCGGCACGTTGATGCCGACGCCGAGGGTATCGGTGCCGCAGACCACCTTCAGCAGCCCCTCCTGGGCCAGCCGCTCCACCAGCCGCCGGTATTTGGGCAGCATCCCCGCGTGGTGTACGCCGATGCCGTGGCGGATCAGCCGGGACAGGGTTTTGCCGAAACCCGCCGCGAAGCGGAATTCGCCGATGGCCGCGGCGATGGCGTCCTTCTCGGCGCGGCTGGCGAAGTTGACGCTGGTCAGCGCCTGCGCCCTCTCCAGTGCGGCGGCCTGGGTGAAATGCACGACGTAGACGGGAGCCTGGTGGGTGGTGACCAGTTCCTCCAGCGTTTCGGTGATGGGCGTGCGCGCGTAGGAATAGCTCAGTGGCACAGGACGTTCGGTACCCGCGACGATCGCCGTCGGATTGCCGGTGCGCCGCTCGAGGTCGGAGGCGAAGAAGTCGACCTCGCCCAATGTGGCCGACATCAACAGGAATTGCGCGCGCGGCAGCTCCAACAGCGGAACCTGCCAGGCCCAACCGCGATCCGGATCGGCGTAGAAGTGGAATTCGTCCATCACGACCTGGCCGACATCGGCGGCCGAGCCCTCGCGCAGCGCCATATTCGCCAGGATCTCGGCGGTGGCGCAGATGATGGGGGCGTCCGCGTTGACCGCGGCGTCACCGGTCACCATCCCCACCCGGTCCGCGCCGAATACCTCGCACAGGGCGAAGAATTTCTCGCTGACCAGGGCTTTGATCGGGGCGGTGTAGTAGGTGCGCTGCCCACGGGTGAGGGCGAACAGGTGGGCCCCCACGGCGACGAGTGATTTTCCGGACCCGGTCGGGGTCGCCAGAATGACATTGGATCCGGACGCGAGCTCGAGCAGCGCCTCGTCCTGCGCGGGATATAGGGGGGTGCCCCGTTCGGCGGCCCACGCGCCGAAGGTTTCGTACAGTGCGTCGGCGTCGGTCCCCGGTATCTCGAGCAGTTCGGTCAGATCCACTCCGACCACCCTACGTGCTCGCCGATGGTGATCCGAGCTGGGAGTTACCTGTTCGTCGCGCGATCAGCCCTGCTGGGCCGCATCGCCGTCCCAGCCGCCCTGTTCGGCGAGGAAACGCTCGAACTCGGCGCCGAGTTCGTCACCGCTCGGCAGTTCGCCGTCGCTGGCCAGCAGGCTGGACTGCTGCTCCTGGGCGGTGACGAAGCTGTCGTACTGGCGTTCCAGCGCGTGGACAACGGTTTCGACCTCGGAGTTGCCCGCGATGTGCTCGTTCACCTGCTCGCGTACCCGGGCGGCGGATTCCCCCAACGCGGCCAGCGGAATCTCCAATCCGGCGTTGTCGGCGACATTTTCGAGCAGTGTTTGCGCGGCCTCGGGATAGGCGGTCTGCGCCAGGTAGTGCGGCACATGCACCGAGAACCCGACCGATTCGTGCCCGTGCTGGGCCATGCGGTACTCCAGCAACGACGACGCGCTGCCCGGCACCTGCAGCTCGCCCGGCCAACGCTGGTGGTCGGCGATCAGATCACGATCCGACGAATGCGCGGTGACGCCGAGCGGACGGGTATGCGGGATGGCCATCGGGATCGCGCTGAGTCCGATGCTGCGGCGTACGCCGAGCTGTTCGGCCAGCAATCGCACCGCCGTGGTGAATTTCTCCCAGCGCAGGTCCGGTTCGATCCCGGCGAGCAGCAGGAACGGGGTTCCCGCGGTATCGCGGAGCGCCCAGAGATTGAGCTCCGGCTCGGCGTAGTCGGAGAAGTGATCGGTCTTGAATGTCATGAGTGGGCGCCGCGAGCGGTAGTCGAGCAACTCGTCCACGGCGAACGAGGCGACCAGTTCGCTTTCGAGGCTTTCGCGCAGGTGCGTGGTGGCCAACCGGACCGCGTGACCGGCGTCGGTGAAACCTTCCAGTCCGTGCACAAGGACCGGACCCGCGCCATCGGCGGATGACAGCTGCGGAGCGGGAAACTCCAGTTCGTACATTCGCGACTCGTAGTCCATCGCGTACTCCTTCCTGCGCGGTCCGCACCTGCGAGCCGGATGCGGTCCGGGACCTCAGTGCCCCGGCACCCGATGTGCGCCGCGCGCGGGGGAAACCTTCTCCATTGTCCCCCATGGCGGTGACAAGCACCGCGCACGGTGCTACACCGACCCATATACCCAGCCAACAGCGGGATAGTCGTCAGCATTCCCGCGCTGTGCAATTCGCACCACGCAAGCCTCGGGGACCGACGTCGGCGTGGCATCGTGGACGACCTCGGCGAGTTTGGCACAGTGTGGCGTGTGACAGGGCCGGTTTCGACCAAGGGGGTCACCCTCGCCGTATCCGGCGTGATCGCGGTCCTCGCCTCGCTACTGACCGGCTGTGGCTCGCAAGTACCCGGACAGCCCGTCGCCGTGAAGCAGACCGCGGTCACGAGATATGTCAGCGCGGGACTCGGGACGCTGCTGCCCGACCCGTCGCAGTTCCCCGCGCGATATCCCGCGGTGGTGCTACCGCCGGAGGCGGCGGCGCAGGCGGCGGGTGATCTGACGGGAGTCCCGCGTGGCGCCACGGTGCGGCCTCGAGAGTGCGCCCCGCCGCAGCAGGGTTTCGGGCCGGATGAGACGGCGGTCACGGTCGGCACCGACAACGAGAACCGCGCCACCTTGACGGTGGAGTTGACTCGCACCACACAGCCGCTGTCCGCGCTGCGCGAACAACTGGCGCGCTGTGGGGAGATGCGGGTGACAGGGTCGGGAACGACGACAACGGTGCGGACCGAACTCCAGGATCGGCCGCGTGTCGACGCCGACGACGCGCTGGCCCTGCGGCGCACCGTGCTACCCGACACCGGTCGCGCGGGACTGACGCAGTCCATGCAGACCCGCACCGCGCAGGTAGAGGATGTGCGAATCACCGTGACGTACATGACATTCAGCGATGCGGAACCCGATGCGGCGGCGCTGGAGGAAATATTCTCCAGCGCCGTGGAGAAGGTGCGCGCGGCCTAGCGCCGGGTGACAGGCGGCGATCCACCGCAACAAGGCCTGCGCGGCGGGTCGACCGGCGCGTACCGCCGACACCGAACGCCGAGGTAGAGGGCGAATCACCGGAGTTATCCCCAGCCGGGGTGTTATCCCCAGAGATGTGAAAGCCCAGGTCGACGCGCGGTCTCCCCGAGGGCGACGGTGCAGGCTCGGCCCGTGACCACATCGACAGAACCCCACGATCCCGCCGCCGACTCCGCCGCGCCGCCCCACCTCGTCCCCGTGACATCGCCGCGCGCCTGCCGCGATGTCGCCAGGCAGGTGGCGGGGCGGCCCACCGCGCGGCCGGCCGTCCACGCCCCGACCTCCGGGGCGCGGATCAGCCGAATACCGAATGCCGAAGACGCTTTCGACGACAGTGCGAGCACGGAGATTCGTTCGTCGGGCGTCTGCGGTGAATCCACGCCGCGGTATCGGGACAGCGACCACGCGCGGTCGTTGCGCGTCGACGATCCGGGAGGGCTGATCGCGGCGATACCCGCGCTGGTTGGTTTCGCCCCGCAGCGATCGCTGGTGGTCGCGGTGCTGCGGTCGGGGGTGTCGGACGCGGCGAGTCCCATGATCGAGGCGGTGGCGCGATTCGATCTCGATCCGGACGACGGGCGGCGCGGGAAGGCCGCGATGGTCACGGCCTGTATCGCGCAGATCTGCGCGGTGGAGCAGGCGCGGGAGGTGCTGGCGGTCGTCGTCGACGATCGGCTGGCCGAACCAGCGCGGGACGGCATGGGCACACCGTCCGACGCCGAGATCGCCACGTTGATCACCGCCATCGACAAGCGGCTGACCCGGCGCGGGATCGACATCGGCGGGGCCTGGGCGGTGCGGGCGATCGAGGCGGATCGGCGCTGGTGGAGCCTGTTCGATCGGGATCACCATGGCCGGGTCCCGGATCCGGCGGCCTCGGAGGTGACGCTGGCTCACGTACTCGACGGGCGGCCGATCCACGGGTCGCGCTCCGAACTCACCGCACTCGTCGCGGCCGACGAAGAGCTCGGCGCCGAGGTCGCCGCGCTCCTGCCCGGCGCGCTCGCCACGGCACGCGAGCGCTTCACCGGGGCCGTCGACCACGGAGATCTCGACGGCTATCGCCGCAACGCGCTCGAGTATGTGCTGTGGCAGATCGCCGACGTCGAGTCCGGCGCTGTTCCCACGGCCGTCGAGATCGCGGAACTCGTTGCGGCGCTGCGGGATCGCGCGGTACGTGACACGATGTTCGCCCTCGCCGTCGGCGACCACGCCGGTGCGGCGGAAAGTCTCTGGCTCACCCTGGTGCGCGCTCTGTCCGGTCCCGATCGCGCCGAAGCCGCCGCTCTCCTCGGCTACAGCGCCTATATCCGCGGCGACGGGCCGTTCGCCGGCATCGCCCTGGACGCGGCGCTGCTGGCCGACCCGTTCCACCCGATGGCGCTGCTGCTGGAAACGTCGTTGCGGGCCGGTATGCGTCCCGAATCCCTGCGTCGCTTGGCACGCAGTGGGTACGCGACCGCGTCCCGTCTCGGCATCGAACTCGGCCCAACGGTGCGTTGACCGCATGGTGCGGGCGTATGTCGTCGTGGCTCGATCGGCGCGGCGCGGTGTACGGGGACGGCTAACGCGGATGCAGAGTGACCGGCAGAGCCGACGGCGACAGCACGAAGTCGCGGTTGGACGCGCGCACCACATAGCCGGGATCGGGCGTCGGACGCCAGCGGGCGAGCAGCGCCGCGGAGGCGAGGGCGATCTCGAGCGTCGCGAAATGGTCGCCGAGGCAGCGGCGACGGCCCACACCGAAGGAAAGACTGGCCTTCTTGTCGATCTCGCCCGCTCGTTCCGGCGACCAGCGATCCGGATCGAAGGTCTCGGGGGCGGGGAAGTAGCGCCGATCGTGCTGAATCATGTAGGGGCTGAACATGACCGCCGTGCCGTTCGGGATGGTGAGCCCGCCGACGGTGACATCGCCGTGCGCGTTACCCGCGCTGATCCACGGGCCCCAGAACCGAAGCGTTTCCGCCACCACCTGTTTGAGGTAGGGCAGCGCGGGCAGATGCCCCGGGCGGACCGGGCCGGATCCGACGACCGCGTCGAGTTCGGCATAGAGTCGCTCGGCGATGGCGGGTCGCAGCATGACTTCGTGCCACAGCCAGCCCGCCAGCGACGCCATGGAGCCGACGCCGCCCGCGAGCATCAGAATCGCCTCGTCGATGATGTGCTCATCAGACAGTTTCGCGCCGGTCTCGGCGTCGGTGTGCCGAATCAGCGCGGAGACCACATCGTTGAAATCCTCGTCGCGACGGCGGTATTCGGCGATGACGCCGCCGATGACGCCGCGGAGGTGGCGCGCCTTTCTTCGCCAGCGCAGATTGGCGACCACGCGCAGCCTGCGCAGTTGCGGCGGCAGCGCCGTGCGCAGGATGACCTGACTGAGCAGCCACGGCACATTGTCGCGAATCGCGCGACGGGCTTCGTCGCTGAAATCGGCCGTGAACAGCGTCGAGGAGACCGTGTCGAGGATGAGTCCGTGGGCTTCGTCCATCAGATTCACCCGCACGCCCGCGGGCAGTCCCGCCGACCACACTGCGGCGATCTCGGCCGCCGATGCGGTGTACTCGGCGAGGCGACTCTGGCGCAACGCGGGCGCGATCATCCGCCTGCGCAGTTTGTGCTCCTCGCCGCGCAGCACATTCACCGAACCGCCCGCGACGTCCTCGATCGCCTCGCGCAGATCGTCGCGGTTGAATTCCGCGTCGCCGAGGCCGATCTCGCGGACCAGATCCGGGGTGGTGAGCAGATATCCGGTCTTGCTCCCGAAATAGATGCGCACGATCGGGCCGAGTTCGGACAGCGATGTCACGAATACCGGGGCGTCGCGCAACGCTCGCAGACTGTGGCCGACCAGCGGCAGCGGTCCCGGCGCGGTCGGAACCTCCGCCAAGGTGCGCGGCATGACCTGTTGCGGCGGGGCGGCCGACGTCGCCACGGCGTCGCGGTAGACCGCGAGCACGCCGCCGATCTGGTGCGACTGCCGCACGGATTCGTCGCGACCGCTGAGCGCTTCGCGCATTCGCGCGAGTGCCACGGGATCGGATGCCAGCTCGGCGAGGATTTCCGCTATCGCGGCGGCCGACGGATCCGCGGCGCGCCGGCCGCCACCCTGCGGCACCGATTCGGCGAGATCGGGATCGCAGTAGACGATCGGCAAACCGACTGCCACCGCCTCCAACAGCACCATCCCCTGGGTGTCGAAACCGCACGAGGTGAACAGCAGTGCGTCGGCAGCGCTCGCGGCCGCGATCCACTCGGCCTGGGTGATGCTGCCGTGCAGGGTGATCCGGTCCGCCAGCCCGTATTCGGCGATCGCGGCGGCGGCGTCGGCACGCAGACCGCCCGCACCGTAGATATCCAGGGTGCACCGTTCGACGCGCCGGACGGCATCGATGGCTTCGAGCAGACGCTTCTCCGGGGAGAGCCTGCCGCACCAGACCAGCCGCAGCGGGTCGTTCGCCTGCCGGGTGGGAGGTGCGGTGGCGCGCGGACCGTCGAGGAGTGCGTCATCGACGCCATTGGACACCACTCGCAGCGGCTTCGTCAGGCCGTGCGCGAGCAACGCGTCCGCGAAATGTCGGGTCGGCGCGATCACCCGGTCCGCCGCTTGGGCCTGCCCCGCGACGGTCCACCACGCGTGGCGCGCGGCCCGGCTTTCGGCGCGATGGGGCATGTGATGGTTGTGCGGGACGAATCGGCCGTGCAGGGCGCGCAGCGCGAGCGCCGCGGCGTACGGCGCGGGGGAGGTGTGCTCGATGAACGCGTCGTCTCGGCTCTGCGCGGTGTGCACCAACGGGAGCCGGTGTCGCCGTGCCGCTTTCATCCCGGCGATGGCGACGCCGTAGGTGGTGTGGGTGTGCACCAGATCGACCGGCCCGCGCGCGGCGAATACCGCGTCGATCAGTGCGGCGTTACGCGCGGTGGGGACAACCATCGCGAAACCGTTCACCGCGATACCGCCGAAGGGATACAACTCGACGATTTCCCGCTGCGCCCGATCCTGCCGTGCTCCATCCTGCGCGCCGGGCATCGGCGCGACGACGAGAGTGACACGGTGGCCGGCGTGTTCGAGTCCGCGGCACAGCGAGGCGACGGCGGTCTGGACTCCACCGAGTGTGTCCGGGTGGTAGTCCATGAACATCGCTATGTGCACAATGAGGCACTGTACTGACACCCGATGTCCGGCGAGGGCGCATTGCGCCAGGGATCGACGCCATGACCTCGGCGCAGGCAGCAGTGTCGCGCGACAGTGCCGTGGCGAACGACAGGATCGAGAAAGGCGCCGTGAGAATTTCGATTCCGCTCACCGGAACCAGGGGTGACGTGCAACCGGTTGTGGCATTGGGGCTCGAGCTGCGGCGCCGCGGACATGACGTACTGTTGGGCGCCCCGCCCAATCTGGTCGATTTCGTCGCCGCGACGGGTTTGGCGGTGCGCGCCTGCGGACCGGATATCCAGCAGCTCTACAGCTCCGACGAGGGACAGCGGGCCCTCGCGGCGGGGAACACACTGCGACTGATGCATTTGGTCGCGCGACAGATGGCCGGATACGCCGAGCAGATGAATCGCGAGGTCATCGATGTCTGCGCGGGAGCCGATCTGATCGTCGCCACGACGGTCACCGAGGACAGAGCGAGTTCGGTCGCCGAAGCGCTGGATATTCCGCTGGCGAGTCTGCATTACTTCCCGTGCCGTGACAACGCGGCGTACCCGTTTCCCGGTTCGCTGCCGCCGCAGTGGAATCCGCCCGCGCCGGTCAATCGAGCCACCTGGCTGCTCGCCGAGAATGTGCGCCGGATCGTGTTCATGCGGTATCTCAACGCCCTGCGCGCGACGTTGGGACTGCCGAAGTCACGGGCCGGCACCGCCGCGGTGCTGGCCCGCGCCGACGTTCCCGAAGTACAGATCTACGATCCGGCGCTGGTGCCCGGCCTGCCCGAACTGTGGGGTGCGCGCAGGCCGTTCACCGGATTCATGACCCTCGACCACGCGGCGCGCGAAGCGGTCGGCGATCTGTCGGGCGACCACCGAACCATCCTGTCCTGGATCGACGAAGGCGCACCGCCGGTGTTCTTCGGATTCGGCAGTATGCCGATCCGGGATACCGCCGCGGTGCTGGCGATGGTTCGCGAGGTGTCGGCGCGGCTCGGTGTGCGGGCGCTGGTGAGCGCGGGCTGGAGTGATCTGGACTTGGCCGACGCGCAGGCGGGCCGCGACGTCAAGGTGGTCGGCCCGTTCGCCCACGACGTGGTTTTCCCCCGATGCGCCGCCGCGGTCCATCACGGAGGGATCGGGACGCTGTTCGAGAGTCTGCGGGCCGGATTGCCGACGCTCGTGTGCTCGGTATCGTTCGAACAGCCGATGTGGGGCGGGCAGGTCGAACGTCTCGGGGTCGGTGCGCATCTGCCGTTCACGCGACTGAACCCCCCTCGGCTCGCGCACGCCGTGGCGTCACTGCTGACACCCGAACGCAAGGCCGCCGCCGCCGCGTTCGCGACGACGCTCATCACCGAGGGCGCCTGCGCCCACACCGCCGACATCGTCGAGGGGCGAGCCCGGTGACCGCCCATATCGTCGCCGACACCTGTGTCATGCTGCGCCGCTGCGCCCGCCACACCCTGCGCAGCCGCGACACCCTGATCATCTCCTTGCTGATGCCGGTCCTCGTCATGCTGCTGTTCACCTACGTCTTCGGCGGCGCCATCGACGTGGGCGGACCGTATCTCGACTATGTGGTGCCGGGAATCATGTTGCTGTGCACCGGTTTCGGATCCTCGATCACCGCCACCGCGGTGTCGGCCGATATGACTCGGGGCAGTGTCGACCGGTTCCGCACGCTGCCCATGTTCCGCCAGGCGGTGCTGGCCGGACATGTGGCCGAAGGTGTGCTGCGCAATCTGGCGGCCATCGCGATCGCGGTGGGCGTCGCGGTCGCGCTCGGCTACCGGCCGCGCGCGGCCCCGTGGGAATGGCTGGCGGCGGTCGCGGTGATCACGCTGTTCGTGACGGCGATCTCGTGGATCGCCGTCGCGCTCGGGCTGGTTGCCAAGAATCCGGAGGCGGCGGGCGGGCTGACCTACGCCATCATGTTCATTCCGTATATCAGCAGTGCTTTCGTCCAGACCGCCACGATGCCGGGCTGGTTACGCGGCTTCGCCGACTATCAACCCGCCACCCCCGTCATCGACACCGTGCGCAGCCTGCTCGACGCGTCGGGGACAGGAGGTGACGTCATCCCAGCGGTCGCGTGGTGCCTGGTGCTCGGGGCGCTCGGCTTCGCCGGTGCGAGTGTCGTATTCGGCAGGCTGGCGCACCGCTGAACTAGCGCGCGCTGTGCGCGCGGGAGCCGAGGGACTGTAGGAAGGTCCACGCGTCAGCGACGATCTCGTCGAGGTCGTTGTGCACGGGTTTCCAACCCAGTTCCGCGACGGCGCGGGCGCTAGAGGCGATGAGCACGGCCGGGTCGCCGGGGCGGCGCGGTGCGTCCTGGGCGGTGATGGGCAGGCCGGTGACCCGTTCGCACGCCGAGATCACCTCGCGCACCGAGAACCCGGTGCCGCTGCCGAGGTTGTAGATCCGATGCAGGCCGGGCTCGGCGGTCGCCAGTGCCAGCAGGTGGGCCTGGGCGAGGTCGCGGATGTGGATGTAGTCGCGGACCGCGGTTCCGTCCTCGGTCGGCCAGTCGGTGCCGAAGACCGAGATGGCCTTGCGGTGACCGAGGGCGACCTGGAGTACCAGCGGGATGAGATGGGTTTCCACGACTCGGTTCTCGCCGAGGCCGCCATAGGCGCCCGCGACGTTGAAGTAGCGCAGGCTGGTCGCGGCGAGACCGTGCGCGACCGCATAGGAGGTGATGGCGTGGTCGATGGCGAGTTTCGACGCGCCGTACGGGTTGGTGGGTCGCGGCGGCGCGTCCTCGGTGATGGGCACCTGTTCGGGTTCGCCGTAGACGGCGGCGGTGGAGGAGAACACGAGCCGGGGCGTGCCCGCGTGCCTCATCGCCTCCAGCAGTTCCAGCGTCTTCACCACGTTGCCGTGCCAGTACTTCTCCGGTTGCTGCACGGATTCGCCGACCAGCGACTGCGCCGCGAAATGTAGGACGCCATCGAAGGTTTCAGCCCGTAGCAGTGCGGGCGCGGCATCGGCGATATCGCCGACGACCAATCGCGCGCCTACGGGAACGCCATCGGCGTTACCGGTGCTCAGATCGTCGACGACGACGACCTCGTGACCGTCTTCCAGCAGGACCTGCGCGCAGACACCACCGACGTAGCCGGCACCACCCGTGACCAGAAGTTTCACTCTCAGACCAGCTTCACCTGGATGGCATGAGCCATTTCGTCGGACAATTCGAACCCATTGTGACCCGGCACGGTGATGACCACCGAACCAGGCCTGTTCTCGACCGTGACGCGCGCGTCCGGCACCACGCCCGCCTCGCGCAGCCGACCGATGACCTCGGGGTCGGTCTGGATATGTTCGGCGAGCCTGCGTACGACCACGGCGTGCACGGGGCCTTGCGGCAGCTCGGACAGGCGCATCAGGCGCTCTTGAGAGTCGGAGGAGGCGGCGATTCCGAGTTCGTCCAAGCCCGGGATGGGGTTGCCGTAGGGGGAGGTGGTGGGGTGGTTGAGCACCTCGACGAGGCGCCGCTCGACGTCCTCGCTCATGACGTGTTCCCAGCGGCAGGCCTCGGCGTGCACGTTCTGCCAATCCAGCCCGATGATGTCGACGAGCAGTCGTTCCGCCAAGCGGTGTTTACGCATCACCGCGACAGCCATGCCGCGGCCCTTGTCGGTCAACTCCAGGTGACGGTCACCGGCGACCAGCAGCAAACCGTCGCGCTCCATTCGCGCGACAGTCTGGCTCACCGTCGGACCACTCTGTTCGAGGCGTTCGGCTATGCGGGCGCGCAGGGGCACCACGCCCTCCTCTTCGAGGTCGTAGATGGTACGGAGGTACATCTCCGTAGTGTCGACCAGATCCTTCACCTGTTACCCCTTCGTTGGCACGAATTCTACCTACGCGCTACAGCACTTACGCTCGCGCGATCATCGTGCGTCGCGCGGTCGCCACGCATCGTCGACGACGACCGCGCTACGCGCCCGCCGTGGGAATTCCGTCGGGGCACCGCATGCCGGGCGTGTACGTGATAGATCTATTTCTACTGCATAGGAACGTCGCGCGGGGTCGCCAGCTTCCCGCGTACCGTTGCGATCATGGCCACTACACCCCGCGGTGAACACTCGATACCGCTCCGGACCGCGCCTGCACCGCCCCCAGCGACATCCGGTCGAGGAACAGTGGTCTGGACAGACCGTTTCCTGGAGTACGCGTGGACTCCGCAGCACCCGATGAAACCGGCGCGCTTGAAGTTCACCATGGCGCTCGCCGAAAGTCTCGGATTGCTGGAAGGAATCGAGCCGCTGGGGCCGGAACCAGCGGGGATGAACGAGCTATTGCGGGTCCACACCGCCGAGTACATCGAGGCCGTCAAGCACGCCGTGCAGCCGCTCGGCGAACCGCAGGCGCCGCCGTTCGGGCTCGGTTCGCCGGATAATCCGATTTTTCCGCAGATGCACAGCGCGGCCTCGGTGATCGTTGGAGGCACCCTGGCCGCCGCCCGCGAGATCGCCGAGGGGCGCACTCGGCGCGCGGTCAGCATCGGCGGTGGCATGCATCACGCCATGGCGAATTCGGCATCGGGGTTCTGCGTCTACAACGACGCGGCGGTGGCGATCTCCTGGCTGCTCGATCACGGTTTCGACCGCATCGCCTACCTGGATGTGGACGTCCATCACGGTGACGGGGTGCAGCGGGCGTTCTACGGCGATCCCCGGGTGCTGACCGTGTCGATCCACCAGCATCCGGCGACGCTGTGGCCGAATACCGGCTGGCCGGAGGAAACCGGGATGGGCGCGGCCGAGGGCACCGCGATCAATCTGGCGGTGCTGCCAGGCACCCGGGACGCGCAGTGGTTACGGGGATTCCACGCCGTCGTACCCGGTGCGCTCGCCGCCTTCCGGCCGCAGATCGTGGTGAGCCAGTGCGGAGTCGACACCCACCGTGAGGATCCTCTCGCCGATCTCGAACTGACCGTGGACGGTCAGCGCGCGGCATTCCTGGCCATGCGAGATCTGGCCGACCGTTACGCCGAGGGGCGCTGGCTCGCGGTCGGCGGCGGCGGATACGGGCTGTTCCGGGTGGTGCCGCGGGCATGGACCCACTTGCTGGCCGCCGCGCTGGATCGTGACATCGCCCCGGAAACCGCGGTGCCGCAGGACTGGATCGATATGATTCGCACCGAGGCGCCCGCCCTCGACCCGCCGCGGACCATGGGAGACGGCGGCGACATCGCCTTTCGGCCGTGGGACGGGCCCGGCGGCACAGGCGAGACCGGCGACGCGCGGTTCGACCGCGCCCAGCGCGCCATCGACACGGCTGTACTGGCCACGCGCAGAGCGAGCTTCGGGCTGCTCGGTTTGGATCCGGAGGACCCACGTGACTGATTCGGTACCCGTCCCGGATTCCCCGGACACCCCGGCGGTGCCGCCACCGCCGCCGGTGCACTGGTTCGCCGACGTGCTCGCCTCCGACGGCCGGGTGGTGCGGTTGCGCCCGATCGTCCCTGACGACGCGGATCCGCTCCAGGAATTCCACGCCGCGCTCTCCGATCGCACCCGCTACCTGCGTTACTTCGGCCCCTATCCCCGGATTTCGGTGAAGGATCTGTACCGGACCACCCATGTCGACTACCACGATCGGGTCGGACTGGTCATCGAACTCGGCGAGCAGATCATCGCGGTGGGCCGCTACGAATTGCTGGACCGGCCCGGGCCGCGCGCCGCCGAGGTCGCGTTCGTGGTGGCCGACGAACATCAGGGGCGCGGTCTGGGTTCGATCCTGCTCGAGCACCTGGCCGGTTCTGCCGCCGAGAACAAGATCGAGACCTTCGTCGCGGAGGTGCTCGCGGAGAACACCACCATGGTGACGGTCTTCCGGGAGGCCGGCTACCAGGTGGAACGCAGCCGCGACGGTTCGGTGCTGCACCTGGAATTCGCCATCGATCCCACCGAAGCCCTTGTTTCCGTGCGGGATGCGCGTGAGCGCGCCTCCGAGGCGCGCAGCGTGGGCAATCTGCTCGCGCCGGGTTCGGTAGCGGTCATCGGCGCGACGCCCGCACCGGGCCGCGTCGGCGGGGTGGTGCTGGGCAATCTGCTCTCGGGCGGGTTCCAGGGGCCGGTGTATCCGGTGAACCCCAACCGGCGGTCGGTCCGCGGGGTGCGCGCGTACCCGACGGTGCGCGATATCCCGGACGAGGTGGATCTGGCCCTGGTCGCCGTGCCCGCCGCCGCCATCGGTTCGGTACTCGACGACTGTATGGCCAAGGGCGTCAAAGGTCTGGTGGTGCTGACCGCGGGGTTCGGCGAGACCGGGCCCGAGGGGTTCGCCGCCGAACGCGATCTGGTGGCCGCGGCGCGCGGGCACGGCATGCGGGTCGTAGGTCCGAGCGCGCTCGGTATCGCCAATACCGATCCGGCGGTGTCGTTGAACGCTACCCTCGCCACGATCCTGCCCGCGCGCGGGCGCATCGGATTCTTCTGCCAGTCGGGCCCGCTCGGCGCGGCCATTCTTGGCGAGGCCGCGGCGCGCAACCTCGGTCTGTCGACCTTCGTCTCGGCGGGTAACCGCGCCGATGTCTCCGGCAACGACCTGCTCCAGTACTGGGACACCGCGCCCGATACCGACGTGATCCTGCTCTACCTGGAGAGTTTCGGCAATCCGCGCAAATTCTCGCGAATCGCGCGCCGGGTCGCCCGTACCAAACCGATTGTGGCGGTGAGCAGTGGCCGCCTCGCCGCACGCGCTCAGCCGGCCGGCGATATGGATCGCTCGATCGTGCGGGATCTGTTCGCGCAGGCGGGAATCGTGCAGGTCGATTCGATCTCCGAACTCTTCGACTGCGCCGCGCTTCTCGGCTATCAGCCATTGCCCGCGGGCGGCAGGCTCGCGGTGATCAGCAACAGCACCGCGCTGAGCTGGCTTGCCGTCGACGCGGCGCGCGGCTACGGACTCGAGGTCGGCGAGCCGGTGAATCTCGGTCCGCAGGCGACGCCGGGGTCCTACCTCGACGCCGCGGTCGCCGCGCTGGCCGACGACGAGATCGATTCCGTCCTCGTGGTTTTCGCACCCCCGGTGCCGACGCCGATGGCCGGATTCGCCGACGCGATACGTGCCGCCGCCGCTCGAATGCCCGAGGCGAGTAAACCCATTCTCACCACATTCGTGGCCGAGCAGGGGATACCGAATCTCTTGGCGGTGCGCGGGCCGGGCGGCAGCGTCGTGCGCGGCTCCATCCCGTCGTATCCGGATCCCGAACGTGCCGCGCGGGCCCTGGCCCGGGTCCGTCGATACGCCGAGTGGCGCACCAAACCGGTGTCGGCGGTCGTGCGGCCGGAGGGGATGGATACCGAACGCGCCCGAGCGCTGGTCACCGGCTGGATGCAGGAGGGAGGCGGGCGCTGGCTGACCGATCTGGAAGCGGTGCGACTACTCGAGTGCTACGGCATCGAGGTCGTCGCATTCCGCGAGGTACGCAGCGCGGAGGAGGCGGTCGAGGCCGCCGATGAACTCGGATATCCGGTCGCGGCCAAGGCCACCGGCGAAGTGTGGCGGCGCCGTCCCGATCTCAGCGGGGTCCGATTGGATCTGTGGCGTCCCGAAGCCGTGCGCCAGGCCTACCGCGATCTGGTCGAGATCTGCGGCGATCCGGTGCTGCACATCCAGCAGATGGCTCCGACCGGCGTCGGCTGCGTTCTGCGGGTCCAGGACGATCCGTCCTTCGGCTCGGTGATCGAATTCGGTTTGTCCGGCATGATCATCGAACTGCTCGGCGACCGCGCCTACCGCGCCCTGCCGCTCACCGAGGACGAATCGATCGCCCTCATCGACGCGCCCCGCGCGGCAGCCCTGCTCTCGGGTACTCCCGCGAGTCCACGCGTCGACAAGGCGGCCCTCGTCGAACTCGCCCAGCGTATTTCGGCACTGTTCGACGATCTGCCCGAACTCCGCGAACTGTCCTGCGAGCCGGTGCTGGCATCCCCGACCTCTGCCGCGATCCTGTACGCCCGTGTCCGAATAGGCCCGGAGCCGAGCCGATTCGACAGTGGTCCACGTCGACTCGCCTGACACGCCGAACCGGGCGGGCGTAGTTAACACCCCGTGACGGTTTTCCGATCTTGGGGGACCATCGATGTTCCCCCAAGAGAGGCGTTCACCATGAAGAAGCTCGGTTCGATCGCGCTGCCCCTGCTCGCGTGCGCGCTCGCGGCGTGTTCGGTCTCCATCGGTTCCGATCCCAAGATCGGCGAAGCCGAATTGGAGAAGTCGGTCAAGCAGACGTTGACCGAGCAGGTGGGCCAGGAGCCGGACGGGATCGATTGCCCTGGAGATCTGAAGGGCACCGTCGGCACCACCATGCGCTGCACCCTGTCCGCGGGCGGGGATCAGCTCGGTCTGACGGTCACGGTCACCAGTGTCGAGAACGATACGGTGAAGTACGACGTCGAGGTTGATCAGAGCTGATCGGACCCCGGCGCACTTCCCGCATGGCGCGGGGGTGGACATCGCTGGAGTGACAGAGTTCGCCGACCGGTTCGCGCGAGCCCGGAGGGGGCGGGACGCGCGGCGCCGGTCGGCGCTCGACGGTGACCGTTGCCGATCACCGAGTCGTCAGGGGACCCTTCGAAATCGTTCGGTGTCCCCGGCGATCAACTGGCGTAGGCCCGCAGGCGGTCGGCCCGCTCGCCCTTGCGCAGCTTGGACATGACCTCGCGCTCGATCTGACGAACTCGTTCGCGCGAGAGCCCGAACAGTTTGCCGATCTGGTCGAGGGTGCGCGGCTGGCCGTCGTCCAGGCCGAAGCGCAACCGGATGACCTGCTGTTCGCGCTCGTCCAGGGTGGCGAGCACGCTGCGTACGTCGTGATGCAGCAGACCCGCGATGACAGCGGATTCGGCCGAGGTGGCCTCGGAATCCTCGATGAAATCGCCGAGCGGGGCCTCTTCGTCGTTGCCGACGGGCATATCCAGGCTTACCGGATCGCGGCTGTGGTCGAGCAGATCGGAAATCTTTTCGACCGGAATGCCCGATTCGTTGGCCAATTCCTCGTCGGTGGCCTCGCGACCGAGTTGCTGGTGCAGCTCACGCTTGATTCTGGCCAGTTTGTTCACCTGCTCCACCAGATGGACGGGCAGGCGGATGGTGCGACTCTGATCGGCCATGCCACGAGTGATGGCCTGGCGGATCCACCAGGTGGCATAGGTGGAGAACTTGAAGCCCTTGGCGTAGTCGAACTTCTCCATCGCGCGGATCAGTCCGAGGTTGCCTTCCTGGATGAGGTCGAGCAGCGGCATGCCGCGACCGGTGTACCGCTTGGCGAGGGAGACGACGAGGCGCAGGTTGGCTTCGAGCAGATGCGCGCGGGCGGCCTGGCCTTCACGCACGATGATGGCCAGATCGCGCTTGCGGGTGGCCGACAGCCGTTTGCCGGTCTCCAGCAGATTCTGCGCGTACAGGCCCGCCTCGATGCGCTTGGCCAGCTCGACCTCGTCGGCGGCCGTAAGCAGTGCGGTGCGACCTATACCATTGAGGTATACGCGTACAAGGTCGGCGGCAGGGCTCTGGGCGTCGAGGTCCGAATCGCTGGGTCGCACACGAGTGGTGGCGGGGCTTGTCATGACTTGCCTCCTGTCGGTGGTGTCTCACTCCGAATAACGGACCCGACTCAGAGAAAGTTCCCGCTCGAGGCTGTGATAAACCGCTCTGAACTGGGGGTTTCACGGCCTTCTGCTGAGAAGTTCCTGAGAACCCCCACGGTCCGGAACACGCTGTGTCCCGGTGCCGTCCGTGCTCGCGGTGTGCTCGTATCCCTCGTGCGCACGACCTTCGTGCGCCACGGCACCCCTGCTACACGGGACGAATCAATCCGTGTCGAACAAGTCCCGCGACTACGGACAGCGCGTCGGCGGCGAATTCGGCGCTCACCTCATCGGAGCCGTTGGCCAGGGCCAGTAGTTCGATCAACTCGTCCAACGACAGACCATCCGGTCGCATTCCCGCGACCAGTGAGATGGTCGACTCGTCCACCTCGTGCTGCCAGCGCGGACCGTCCCCGCGGTGCAGCCGCGCCACCTGCTGTCGCCACCCCTCGTCGCTGGGCAGATAGACGCGTTCCAGCGCCGTGGCCCTGTCCACCGAGAAACGTGACGACCAGGCCAGATCGTTATCGCTCGCGACCGCGCGCAACCAGGCCGAGCGCTCGAAGTAACCGCAGGCCTCCTCGCCGAGCGGATCGTCGAATCCGTGCGTGAGATCCTCGGCCAGCAGTTCGGTGGGGCCGTCGACGGCACGCAGGTAGACGAATCCGAAGCCGATCCCCTCGACCCGTGCCGTGGCGAACGCGTCGAGCCACTCTTCGGCGCGCGCCTGCGCCGCCGGATCGCGCGGATCGAGTCCGGCGTCACGTAGCCAGGTGCCGACGTAGAGGGCGGGATCGGCGACGTCACGCTGGACGACCCAGGCATCCACGCCGTGGTCGGGCAGCCACAATGAGACCCGCTGTCGCCAGTCCTGCCCGTCCGCGTGCACCCACGCGGCGAGCATCGCGGCGGTACCGCCGGGGGCGAGCAGATCCGCGGCCTGCGAGATCACCAGTTCGCTCGCGCCGTCCATGGCCAGCCCGGAGTCGCGGTAGGTGTGCTCGATCCGCGCCGGACCGACCACGAACGGCGGATTCGCCACCACCTGGTCGAAACGTCGTCCCTCGACCGGTTCGAACCACGAGCCCTCCACCAGGTCGATATCCAGCTCGTTGAGTGCGGCGGTGGCCTCGGCCAGCCACAGCGCCCGTGGATTCACGTCGGTGGCGGTGACCGAGCGCGCGTAGGACGCGGCGTGCACCGCCTGCACGCCGCACCCGGTGCCCAGATCCAGCACCGAACCGACGGGCCGGGTGGGGGTGGCGCGCAACAGCGACAGCGAGGCGTGGCCGACGCCGAGGACGTGCTCCTCGGTGAGCGTGCGCCTGCGCATCGAATCGTCCAGATCGGACAGGATCCACCGGTTGCCCTCGCCCAGGTCGAGCGGTCGCAGATCCAGCGCGGCACGCAGGCGGTCGCCGTCGCGTTCCAGCAGTCCCGCCGCGACGGCGCGGTCGAGATCGAGCGGCGCGAGGGCGGCGGCGACCTCGCGTTCGGCGAGTGCGTCACCAAGGAGCAGCAGCCTGATCAGGCTGCCGAGCTCACCCGCCGCTCGAGCGGCCCGCCGCACCGGAACCGGTTCCTGCCGCCCGAGTGCCGAGTGCACGTCCGGCCCCAGGGCCTCGAGCAGGGTGTCGGCGTCGTAGCCGACTCGGGTCAGCGCGGTGCGCAGGTCCGGGCACAGCGCGGTGAGCAGGGATCCGGTGGTGGTTCGTTGCGAAGACACACCGGTACTCTGCCACCGCGACAGACCGGGCCTCGGGCACCTGTCCGCCGTGTCACAGCCGATACGCGCCGATGCGTCTCAGATGCCGTTCGGGTCGCGGGCGGTGACGCAGTACGGCGCGTCGGCGGGATCGTTCAGGACGATCCAGTGTGAGTGACGCTCCACGATCGTCGCGCCGACGGATTCGTGCCAGGCCACCGTGGCCTCGATATCGGAGCAGGACAGATCGATATGCGCGCTGGTCGGGCGGCTTTCGCCCAGACGCTGCAGCAGGATCTGAATGGGCAGCGGCTCTTTCGCGCGCAGGCGGGCGAATTCGGGCAGCCGACCCGTGCGATGCTCCCAGGCGGTGAGGGACTGCCAGAATGTGGTTTCACGGTCGTAATCGGCGGGGCCGATATCCAGGCAGATCTGGTCGACGCGGCTGAGAGTGCCGTCCGGGGCGCGGAAGGCGGGCGCGGGCCTGCCCGCGGCGCGGCCACTCGGGGTGAGACAGAAGATCTGCCCCGACGGCGAGCGCAGTACGGCGTAGTCGGGGTGGTTCGCGACGAGATCGGCGCCGAGATCGAGGGCGATGCGGACCGTGGCGGCGATATCGTCGACATCGAGGTCGAGATGGACGCCTCCGAGGCCGGTCACCGACTGCATCTTGACCGAGGCCGCCGCGAAATGCGCGGGATCGGGCAGCAGCGTGAGGAATTCGCTGTCGGCGCCGCGGCGTTCGGAGGGGGCGGTTCCCGTCACCGTCGACCAGAATTTCACGCAGTCGTCGAAACGCTGTGCGGGACGGTCGAGGAACGCCCAAACCCACCGAATCATCGTGTCTCCTGTGTGCTGTGGGACACACCCACTGTTGGCCCCCGGACACAGTAGGTGTCGAGCGTCCCGGCTGTCGAGCGAATACCGCTGCCCCTATCCCGCGCTGCCCCTATCCCGCGCTGCCCCTATCCCGCGCTGCCCCTATCCAGTGCCGCCCTATCCCGTGCTGCCCTACCCCGTGCGGAATGTCTTGCGGTAGGCCAGCGGCGCGACGCCGAGTTCGGCGCGCATGTGGTGGCGCAGCGATGCCGCCGTCCCCATTCCAGAGGCGCGCGCCACCGCGTCCACCGGCAGATCCGTGGTCTCGAGCAGCCGTCGCGCGTGCCGCAGTCGCTGACGTAGCAGCCAGGAACCCGGCGCGAGTCCCGTCTCCGCCTTGAACCGCCGGGTGAAGGTCCGCACGCTCATGCGCGCGTGCGCGGCCAGGGTGTTCAGGTCGAGTTCTCGATCGAGATGCCGCAGCGCCCACGCGCGGGTCGGCGCGGTGCCGTCGGAACCGGGCTCGGGGACCTGGCGTTCGATGAACTGCGACTGACCGCCCTCGCGCCACGGCGGCACCACGCAGTAACGCGCCGCCCGGTTGGCGATCTCGCTGCCGTGATCGGACCGGATGATATGCAGGCAGACGTCGATACCGGCGGCGAGACCCGCCGCGGTACAGATATTTCCGTCCTCGACGAACAGCAGGTTCTCGTCGAGGTGGACCGCGGGGTAGAGCGCGCGGAAGGTGTCGGCGAACGCCCAATGCGTCGTCGCGCGCCTGCCGTCGAGCAGCCCCGCGGCGCCGAGAACGAACGCGCCGGTGCAGATGGACATGATCCGGGTCTGCGGTCGGATCGTCGCGAGGGCGGCGGCCAAGTCCCGCGACGCGATGCCATCGACGCGCGGTCCCGGTGCGCGCGTGCCGGGCACGATCACTGTGTCGGCGGTGGCGAGCAGTTCCTGGCCGTGGTCGGCGACGATGGTGTACCCCGCGGTGGACCGGATGCCGGAGGGAGTCAGCCCGCAGATATCCACCTGGTATCGCGCTGCCCCGTCCGCGCCGATGGCGGCGCCGAGCACCATCGACGGGATGGTCATATCGAAGCCGACCACCGGCTCCAGCGCCAGGACGGCGACGCGGTGCGGTGCGGGCGGGTCGATGGTCGCGGTCATGGTGTCCTCCGAACTCACTCGACAAACGGTTTGGCTAGATCTTGACGCATTGTGGCATTCAGGCCACTCGTCCGCGTACCGCGCATCGGGCACGCTCAGCAGGTGACCGAACTGCACACTCCGCGCGAGGCGCCGGAACAGGTGTCCGACATCGAGATTCGTCCCGCTCGACCCGGATGGCATCCCGCCTGGGCGGTCGCGGCTGTCGGTTTCGTCGCGCTGCTCGGCGCGGCTGCCTTCCGCTCCGTACCCGGCGTGCTGATGGACCCGCTGCACGAGGAATTCGGCTGGTCGCACGGCACCATCGGCGCCGCCGTCTCGCTGAATCTGCCGCTGTACGGACTGATTTCGCCGTTCGCCGCGGCGCTGATGGAGCGTTTCGGCATCCGCAGGGTAGTGGCGTGCGCGCTGCTGCTCGTCGCGGCGGGCAGCGGACTCACCGTGTTCATGACCCAGGCGTGGCAGTTGGTGCTCGCCTGGGGGCTGTTGGTCGGCGTCGGGGTCGGCTCGATGTCGATGCCGTTCGTCGCGACCATCACCGGACGCTGGTTCGTGCGTCAGCGCGGGCTGGTCACCGGGGTGCTGACCGCCGCGGGCGCGACAGGCCAGTTGATCTTCCTGCCCCTGGTCTCGGCGCTGGCGCGCGACCACGGCTGGCGGTTGCCCTCACTCATCGTGGCCGGTGCGGCATTGGCCGTGGTGCCGCTGGTCGTGCTGTTCATTCGCGATTACCCCAGCGATGTCGGCGTCACCGCCTACGGCGCGGAACCGGGGAGCGCGGTCGGCGTGCGCACCGTCCCTGTCGGTGGGGCGGGCCGGGCCGTCACCGTATTGGCGCTGGTGGCGCGCACCCCCGGATTCTGGCTGCTCGCGGGTGGATTCGCGGTATGCGGCGCATCGACCAATGGCCTGGTCGGCACCCATTTCGTGAGCGCGGCGCACGATCACGGCATGCCCTCGACCACGGCGGCCGGACTTCTCGCGGTCGTCGGCATCTTCGACGTCGCGGGCACCATCTTCTCCGGTTGGTTGACCGACCGGGTGGATCCGCGCTATCTGCTGCTGGCCTACTACACGCTGCGCGGTCTGTCGCTGCTGATTCTGCCCTCGCTGTTCGCGCCGGGTACCGAGCCGAGTATGTGGGTGTTCATCATCTTCTACGGGCTGGACTGGATCGCGACCGTGCCGCCCACCGTCATGCTCTGCCGGGAACTGTTCGGTGACGACGGTCCGGTCGCCTTCGGCTGGGTTTTCGCCTCGCATCAGGTCGGGTCCGCGATCGCGGCCACCGGCGCGGGTGTCATCCGCGACCTGCATGGCAGCTACGACCTCGCCTGGTATGTGGCGGGCGCGCTGTGCGGCACGGCGGCACTGATGTCTATCCGTATTCGCAGGCCCCGCGCGCACGTGGCCTGAGCGCGCGCACGTCGCTGGAGTTCAGCCGTCGATGGAGCTCAGCCGTTGACGGAGCTCAGCCGTCGATGGAATTGTGCTTGCGGGCTTCGAGGGCGATCTGTTCGCGGCGGCCGTCCCACCGGCTCGGTTCGTTCTTGCGCCGCGGCGGGCGATCGTTGGCGATGAGGACAGCGATCCACGGCAGCGGAATCGAGACGCCGATGATCAGCAGCGAGATCAGGGCATTGCCCCACAGGCTGTAGGCGACGGCGGCGAGCACAAGGCAGGGGATGCGGAAGGCCATGATGATGGTGTAGCGGCGGACCCGGGCGCGGTGCTGATCCTCCAGCGAGGGCGCGGCCTCGGTGATGAGGACGGGATGGTCGTCATCACTACCGGGGAAGTAGCCTCGCGAACGGTTTCGTCGATCGGGCTCGTCGACGTCCGGGCGATCACCGCGGCCGATGTCGTCGGCGTCGGAGGTGTCGCCGTGTTGCTGCATACCGTCGAGTCTTCCACGCTGTCGGACCCACCGCACACACCCCGGTCAGCGGATGATCGATAGCCGCGCAGGCGTCGATACGGGTAATGCGGCATCATGGAATCCGTGAGTACCGAAACCCTGGTTCGCCCGGATACGACCACCGACGAGACGACGGGCGACGACACCCCGAAATTCTTCCACTACGTGAAGAAGAACAAGATCGCCGAGAGTGCCGTCATGGGAACGCACGTGGTGGCATTGTGCGGCGAGGTCTTTCCGGTGACGCGCTCGGCCAAGCCCGGTTCGCCGGTCTGCCCGGAATGCAAGAAGGTCTACGACGGGCTGAAGAAGGGCGACTGACCGACCGGGAACCACGGCCGACTACGTCGAACTGCGTAGCGGTGACGGCGTCGCCGGAGGTTCCCGATCCGCGGAGCCCCGCTGCGTGGTCTTCTCGAAGGCCACGGGTTCGCCCGTCGACTTCTCCCGTGTAGTCGGACGGGCTTTCCCCGTGTCTGTCTCCTCGCCGCCTTTGTTGTCGACACCTGTCTCCTGGCCGCCGCTGTTCTCCCCCGCCGAATCGTCCGATTCGGTGTCGTCGGCGCTGTCGCCGCGCACCTGGTTGGACAGCCACTCCTTCATCTGCTCGAGGCGCGTCGCGCGCGCGGGCCAGAACTCCTGGACGGCCGCGTTGAATTCCGCGCCCAGTATCACCGCGAACGCCAGGAAGTACGTGAACAGCAGGAACGCGATCGGGGTCGCGAGCGCGCCGTAACTGACGCCGGTTTTGGTGACCCAGGACAGGTAGCGCCGCAGTCCCTCGCTGGCCGCCATGAAGAACACGCCTGCCACCAGCGCTCCGCCGAAGAGCCGGTGCCACGGCAGCGAGCGATGCAGTGCCAGTTTGTACAGCGTGGTGAGGCCGATGATGAGTAGCAGGCCGACGCCGGGATAGTAGAAGGAGTCCACCAGTCGCAATCCCGGCTCACGCCAGGAGTTGGGCAGGATCCAGCCGATGATGGCGGGTCCGAGCGCGACGAGCGGCAGGATGAAAACCGCCGCGACCAGGAACAATACGTACAGCAGCAACGCGAAGATGCGCTGCCACACCGGATGTCGGGCGTCCTGCTGATCGTGGGCTTCCACGATCGAGTCGACGAAGGTCGCCATGGCCGAGGAACCGGCCCACAGCGACAGCACGAAGCCCACCGAGACGACCGCGCCGCGCCCGCGTCCGAGGACATCGGCGACCGTGGGTTCGATGAGATCGGACACCACCGACGGGCTGAACAGATCCCGGCTGAAGGTGATGATCTTGGACTGAACGATCTGCACGGTATCGGGACCGAACCAGCCGCCGACATAGCCGAGGCTGCCGAGCACGCCGAGCAGCAGCGGCGCCAACGACAAGGTCTGCCAGAACGCCGCCGCCGCCGATTTGGCGAAGATCGAGTCGTCCCAGGCCTTGACCGCGACCCGCGCGGCCAGCCGCCAGATATGCCTGCCCGCGCGTCGGCCCCATCGTCGCACGGCGTCCGTCCACGGTGGCGGCGTGCCACCGCCACCACCGTGGATCGGCTCTTCGCCGTCCCACGGTGCGGTATCCGGTAGGGGACTTTCCTCGGTCATGGTGTCTACAGCATGTCGCAAGAGTGCTCGACGCACCGGATTGTCGCGCTGTCGTGTCGGTAGTGGGCACGTGAACAGGGTGTCGCGGACCGTGACCGGGTGTGATGCCCGTCGCGCCCGTCGCGTCGGTTTGGCGACACGCCGCTCGCGGCAAGTAGGGTCGTCTGCGTGACTGGGTCGGGTGGCGTTGCGGCAGGAGATGAGGCGACGTCGGGTGATTCGGGATCGTCGGTGGCCGGGTTCGGCACGCTGCGTGCCTGGCAGCGGCGCGCGCTGACGAAATATCTCGCGACCAAACCCCGTGATTTTCTCGCGGTGGCGACCCCGGGCGCGGGTAAGACGACGTTCGCGCTGCGCGTGGCCGCCGAACTGCTCGCCGACCGCACGGTCGATCAGATCACCGTCGTCGCGCCGACCGAACACCTCAAACACCAGTGGGCCGAGGCCGCGGCCCGCAACGGCATCGCGCTGGACTCGCGCTTCTCCAACGCCACCGGCGGCACCTCGGGTGATTACCACGGTGTCGTCGTCACCTACGCCCAGGTCGCCTCGCATCCGACGCGGCATCGGGTCCGCACCGAGAACCGCAGGACGCTGGTCATCCTCGACGAGATCCACCACGCGGGTGACGCGAAGACATGGGGTGACGCGACCGCGGAGGCATTCGGCGACGCGACCAGGCGGCTCGCGCTGACCGGAACCCCTTTCCGCAGCGACGACAGTCAGATCCCTTTCGTCACCTACGAGCCGGGTGAGGGCGGTCTGCCGCAATCGCGCGCCGATCACACCTACGGCTACGCCGAGGCGCTGGCCGATGGCGTCGTGCGGCCCGTGGTCTTCCTCGCCTACTCCGGGGAGGCGCATTGGCGCGACAGCGCGGGCGAGGAGCACAGCGCCCGCCTCGGCGAGCCGCTCAATGCCGAACAGACCGCAAGGGCCTGGCGTACCGCGCTCGACCCGGCGGGCGACTGGATCTCCGCGGTCCTTCGCGCCGCGGACACGAGACTGCGGCAGTTGCGCGGTTCGGGCATGCCTGACGCGGGCGGCCTCGTCATCGCGACCGACCAGGAGCGCGCCCGCGACTACGCCGAACTGCTGGAACATATTTCGGGTGAGCGGCCCGCTGTCGTGCTCTCCGACGACCCGACCTCCTCGAACCGGATCGCCGAATTCAGCAAGAACACCCAGCCGTGGATGGTCGCGGTGCGGATGGTGTCCGAGGGCGTCGACGTGCCCCGCCTCGCGGTCGGCGTCTACGCCACCAGCGCCTCGACCCCGCTGTATTTCGCGCAGGCCATCGGGCGTTTCGTGCGCGCCCGCAGGCCGGGCGAGACCGCGAGCGTCTTCGTGCCCTCGGTGCCGGTGCTGCTGGATCTGGCCGCGCAATTGGAATTGCAGCGCGACCACATCATCGGCAAACCGCACCGCGAGAAGGACGGGCTCGACGACGAACTGCTGATCGAGGCGAACAAGCAGAAGGACGAGCCGGGCGAGGAGGAGAAATCCTTCGTCGCACTGGCCGCCGACGCCGAACTGGATCAGGTGATCTACGACGGATCGTCCTTCGGCACCGCGACCTTCTCCGGCAGTGACGAAGAGGCCGACTATCTCGGCATCCCCGGCCTGCTCGACGCCGACCAGATGCGCGCACTGCTGCGCGAACGCCAGACCAAGCAGATCGCCGACCGAGGCGAGATGCGCGCGCCCGAACCATCCGGTCAGGTCGCCGTCGCGGCGGAACGGGTCGCCACCGCCGGCAAACTGGGTGAATTGCGCAGGGAGTTGAACAGTCTCGTCGCCATGCACCATCACCGAACCGGCAAGCCGCACGGTGTCATCCACGGTGAGCTGCGCCGGGAATGCGGCGGCCCGCCGACCGCGCTGGCCACCGCGGATCAGCTCGGCGAGCGGATCGCGGCGCTGCGCCGGAAGTAGGCCTCGCCTATTCGGTGGGCCACGCCGTCATCGCGGTATCGATGGACTGCGTCAGTTCGGCGAGGGTAGCGCCGTCGCGGGCCTGGATGGACAGCCCGTACAGCACGGTCGTGTAGAAGGTCGCGAGGGCGGCGGTATCGGTGTCCGCTGGCAGGTCGCCGTCGGCGACGCCGCGGTCGAGTCGTCGGCGGATATCCCCGCTTCTACCCCGGCGCTTGTCTACGAGGAAGTCGCGGATGGGGGCGCTGCGGGCGGTGTAGGTGGACCCGGCGAGTACCACCATGCAGCCGTGCGGTGTGCCCTCGGCGGTGTATGCCAGCGCGCTGTCGCGCAACATGGCCTCGATACTCGCGCGGGCGGTCGGCTGCTCGCGCAGGGCGATTTCAGCGTCGCCGCCGTGGGTCTGTCCGTACAACTCGACGGCCGCGCGGAACAGTGCCTCTTTATCGCCGAACGCGGCGTACAGGCTCGGTGAATTGATCCCCATGGCGGTCGTCAGATCGCTCATCGATGAGCCCTCGTAGCCGTGCTCCCAGAACACTTCCATGGCGCGGCGCAGCGCTGCGGATCGATCGAAAGCCCTGGGGCGTCCGCGTGCCGCCATGCCACTCCTTTCTGTGTCGATCGTTAAAGATACCCCTTGACGGTGCCGCGGTCGGGGGCTTAGGTATTTATGTACTGATCGACACAAAATTAGGGAGTTCGAGATGCCCGAACTGATGGGCAAGGTGGCGCTGGTGACAGGTGGCAGCCGGGGAATAGGCGCGGCCATCGCGCGCAGGCTCGCCGCGGAGGGCGCCGACGTGGCGGTGACCTACCGCGAAGCCGAGGGGCGGGTGGCATCCGTCGTCGCCGATATCGAATCGCTCGGCCGCCGCGCCGTCGCCATTCGTGCCGACAGCGGTGACGCGGGCGCAAATCCGCCCTCAACGGATTCACCAAAGCCCTTGCCCGCGAGCTGGGTTCGCGTGGTATCACCGTCAATCTGGTGCAGCCGGGGTCCACCGACACCGAAATGAATCCCGCCGACGGCGAGCACGCCGAGCATCAGGTGGGGCTGAGCGCCCTCGGCCGCTTCGGTACGACCGACGATATCGCGGCGGCCGTCGCCTTCCTGGCGGGTGAATCCGGGCGGAGTATCACCGGCGCGTTCCTCACCGTCGACGGCGGCACGAACGCGTGACGAGCCTCAGCCGTGACCCGTTTCAGCGGGCGCCGACGCGCCTGCTGGTAATGATTCCACCCGAAGTCAGGCGAGGTCGAAATAGTCCGCCGGATCGAGGGCGTTGAGAGCCGTCCAGCGCGGGACTTCGACGCGGGCGGGGGATCGCGCGCCGGTCGCCGCGTCGAAGTACCCCTGGATTTCGAGGGTGAGGCGGGGATTCTCGTCGACGCGGCGGGCCATGTCGTAGATCGCCGACAGGACGTGGACGCACCGTGGGGTACGCGCCGAACAGGAACAATCCGTCGCGGCCAGCACGGGGGCGGGGGAGATTCCCGCGGCGGTCAGTGCCCGGTGCGTCTCGTCGGTGAGGACGGTCGGCTCGGGAATGGCGGCGGCGAGCGCCGTGATCGCCGCGCGCGAGAGCGGCGCGACCTCCAGATGCGTCACCGAGGCCTGATCGCCGCGGTGTATCCCGGCGCGGACGACGCGTCCCTCGATGCCGGTCCGGACACCGCCGTTGCGGGCGATGCTGCGGGCACGCGGCAGCAGCGGATCAGGGCGGCTCTGGCGCAGTGGCTCGGCCAGCCTGACCCAATCCATGCCCCACGCGGTGTAACCGAATTCGTTGTCCGCCATCAGTTCTCCCTCTTACGGCGCAGGATTTCCACGAGTTGGCCGTCATCGAGGCGGGCCAGAGCGGCGATACCGGCGGAATCGGAGAGATCGGTGAGCGCGGATTTGCGATCGTGCATCCCCGCGATGTGCTCCTCCACCGTCGTGGCGCAGGTCAGGGTGGTGATGGTGACGGTGCGCGTCTGCCCGATGCGGTGCGCGCGATCCGAGGCCTGCGCTTCCACCGCCGGATTCCACCAGCGGTCGAAGTGGATGACGTCGGCCGCCCGGGTGAGGGTGAGGCCGGTGCCGGCCGCGCGCAGGCTCAGGACCAGGACGGGCGGTCCCTCGGGTGCCTGGAAATCGGTGACGATCGCCGCGCGCGCCGCCTGGTCCAGTCCGCCGTGGAAGAACGGCGCGGTGATGCCGAACTGCTCGTACAGATGACGTACCAGCAGTTCTCCGGTCTGCCGGTACTGGGTGAACACGAGCGTGGGGGAGCCGGTTTCGAGGTTGGTGGCCACGATATCGGCGCACAGATCGAGTTTTCCCGACCTCCCGGACAGTTCCCCGAGGTCGTCGGTGACGAGTCCGGGGTGATTGCAGACCTGTTTGAGCGCGGTCAGCGCGGCCAATACCCGGCTCTGGCGTCGTGCGCCGGAGCCGAAGCCGTCCTCGATGGCGCGATCGAGTAGCCGGTCGTAGAGCTTCTCCTGCTCGGGGGTGAGGTCGCAGAGCAGATCGCTGTGGATCTTCGCGGGAAGCGAGGCGGCGACTTCGGATTTCTTGCGTGCCAACAGCACCGGCTCGATGGTGTCGCGCAGGCGGGCCGCGGCGGTGGCCGAACCTTCGCCGATCGGCCGGACGAACCGGCGGCGGAATTGGGTGCGGTGGGCGAACAGTCGCGGTGTGACCAGGTTCAGCAAGGCCCACAGTTCTTCGAGGTGGTTCTCCACCGGCGTCCCCGTCAGCGCGACCTTCGACATCGCGGTGAGCGCCCTGGCGGCCTTGGACACCTGGGTGCGCGGATTCTTCAGTGCCTGTGCCTCGTCGAAAACCGCGGTGGCCCAGTGCTGATCGGTGAGCAGGTGACCGTGCAGGCGCAGGGTCGGATATCCCGCGATAACCACCGTGCCCCCGGTATGGGCCCCCGATACCCCGCCACGCCAGATCGCCGGTCGCAGATCGGGTGCGAAACGGGTGATCTCGTGGGCCCAGTTGCCCACGAGCGAGGTCGGGCAGATCACGATCTGCGGTCCCCGCTCGGCGCGTCCGAGCAGGAATCCGATGGTCTGCACGGTTTTACCCAGGCCCATTTCGTCGGCGAGCACCGCGCCGCCGAAGGCCTCTGTCGTCTCCCGTAGCCATCCCACGCCCCGCACCTGGTAGGGCCGTAGCTCGGCTCGCAGCGTCGTCGCCAATTCCGCCTCCACCGCGCGGCTTTCGCGCACGATCCGCAGCGCGCGTTCGGCGGTGACGATGGAGGTGTTCGTCGCGTCGGGGACCGCGTGCGCCGCGATCGGCAGGCGGGTGATCCGCTCGTCCCCTTCGACCACCTGCCGCCAGGCGAGCAGGGACCGTCCCGGCTCGTCGAGTGCGACGATCCCGGAAGTCCCCGACGCTGCGAGTTCGGCCGGGTCGACCAGCGCGCATTCGACGTCGGAGATTTCGATCGCCCCGTGCGGGCCGGTCGGAACCGCGAGCGCGAGGGTTTGGCGGCCTTCGACACTCGCGGGCGGGCGACCGGTGGCGTGGCCGGTCCACGTCCACAGGGCGAACATGTGGCGGTCGGGCAGATAGGTGGCCTGTGTGCTGCGCAGGGCTGAACCTCGATCGTCGTATAGTGTACGGAATATCGTGACAACGTACACCGTACCGAATTGATTCCGAGGGGTTCCGTGGCCGAAGGCACAGACGCGCGAGAAGCCGAACAGCTGATGCGCCTGCTGTGGCGACATACGGTGCCTGCCCGCGCGGGCGGGCGTGGGCCCAAGCAGAAGGTCGGCGTCGACGCCGTGGTGGCGGCGGCCGTCGCGCTCGCGGACCGGGACGGATACGACAGGGTTTCCATCCGCGCCGTCGCCGCCGAACTGGGATTGCGGCCGATGAGCCTCTACACCTACGTGCCGAGCAAGGACGCGTTGGCCGTGCTCATGGTCGACGCCGTCGCCGACCAGGACGCCGCCATCCCGGCCGCCGCCCCGGCGCGACGCCGGATGGGGGCGATCGCCCGGCAGGTGCGCGCCGAACTCCTCGCGCACCCCTGGCTGCTCGAGGTCTCGCCGTGGCGACTGGTGCTCGGTCCCGGCCGGATGCGCAGATACGAGCGACAGTTGGCCGCGATCGAGGGCATCGGGCTGTCGGATCTCGATATGGATCGGGTGATCGCGGTGCTGTCGGAGTTCGCGACCGGTAACGCCAGGATGGCGCTCGCCGCGTCACGCAGCGCGGCTGTGCTGAGCGACGCGCGGTGGTGGGAGGAACACGGCCCGCTGCTGGATCGACTCATGCCGGCGGCCGAATACCCGCTGTCCACACGGGTGGGGGCCGCCGTCGGCGAGCACTATCAGGCCCCCGCCGATCCGGACGACGCGTTCGAATACGGCCTCGACCGCTTACTCGACGGGATCTTCGCCGAGCTGGACGCGAAGTGATCGACCGTCATAGCCGCTCGCTCTCGGCCCGGAGAAACCGACAGCGGGCGACATTGTCGCCCGCTGTCAGGGAATACGATGTTCTGTTTTTCGATGCTGTTGTGTCGGGACGCGAATACCACTGGTTCAGAGAGCGGGAGCAGACTCCGTATCGATCACGGCCTCGAGCTCACGCAATCGATCCATGTGTTCGTTCGCGTGGTGCTGGCAGAAGAGCAACTCTCCACCGGCGGGCAGCGTGGCGCGCACGCGTGCCGCCGCACCGCAACGGTCGCAACGATCGACCGCGGTCAGTGGGGTGCTTGTCAGGGTTCCTGGCATGACTCCTCCGTCCTGGCTCCCGGCACTACAGTCCGTTCACCTGGTGTGGGGCCCCGTGGTCACTCCGCGGGGCTCGCTACCGCTACTTCCCAGCAGTGGTATGACTACTCTGTCAGACGTTCGGGACGGGGGCTTTGTTCCCGCGAATGATTCAATGTGTTTTCGCTAACATGACCTGCGATTTCGCTACGGGCGAACATCTCATGCCAACTCCGACCACACAGCCTCGTTCACGCCTCGATCCGGCCGATTCAGTTGTCTACCGGGAGATTACCCGTGATCTACGACACTCACACGCTCGTTCACATTTGTACTCGCGACGAGTGGCTCGCCGCCCGCCCGACCGGCGAGTATCGGCCATCGTCGTTCGACGAGATCGGTTTCATCCACCTCTCGGCGCCTGCGCAGGCGCATCTACCGGCCAACCGGCTCTTCGCCGGACGCGATGACCTGGTCCTGTTGCGCATCGAACCGTCTCGCGTCGGTGCGCCGATCGAATGGGAGCCGGGGGTGCCCACCGATCCGGAATCGATGCTGTTTCCGCACCTCTACGGCCCGCTGCCGGTGCAAGCCGTCACCGAGGTGGTCGAATTCCGGCCGGACCCGGACGGCACGTTCGCGCCGCTGACCGCCGCGAACGACGGCGAACCGGGCTGAGCCGCCGGGCCGGAATGGTCGGGCCGGAATGCTCGAGCGGTGGCCCCGTGAGTCTGTCGAATCGCTGCTCCGACGATCCGTGGCCGACGCACAGCCGGGTGAGTGTGCGCGGTCGCGGCGGCGGTTCGGTCCGCGCCGGTGTTGTCACCGGATTGCGCACCGAGACAGTCACTGTCGACGCGTCGGCGCGCACCGAAATGATGACTGGCAGCCGATCCAGAGGGGCTGGTAGCGCCGCTGCCACGCACCCGGAGGGGCCTGCGGCACAAGGGGCATAGTGAGAGTTAGGGTGGAGAGGTGAACGTCGATGTCACCGCACTGCCCGGTATCGGGGTACGCAAGGATTTCCAGGCGCGCTCCGGCCGCCGCATCGGTGTGGTCGACCACCGCGACGGCGGCATAGATCTGATCGTCTCCAAACTCGACGATCCCGACGCCTGCGCCGCGCAGATCCCCCTCAGCACCGACGAAGCCGCCGTCCTGGCCAATCTGCTCGGCGCGCCGCAACTGGTGGCCAAACTCAACGAGGATCACCGGGATATGCCCGGCATCACCACCCGCCAGATACCGATCGGCGCCGACTCGCCGTACGAGGGGCGCACCCTCGGGGAGACCGGAATGCGCACCCGCACCAAGGCGTCCATCGTCGCGGTGATGCGCTCGGGCCAGCTGTATCCCTCGCCCGGTCCCGATTTCACCTTCACCGCCGACGATGTGCTCGTGGTTGTCGGAACTCCCGACGGCCTCGACGCCGCCGGGAAGATCCTGTCGCACGGGTGAGCCGTGACCGCCACCGCGCTCGCGTTACTCGAGCTCGGGGCGGTTCTGTTCGTCCTCGGGATGCTCGGCCGCGTCGCTGGCCGCTTCGGAATGTCACCCATTCCGCTCTACCTGCTCGGCGGTCTCGCCTTCGGCCAGGGTGGTTTCGTCGAACTCGGCGCGGCCAATGAATTCGGCCATCTGGCAAGCGAAATCGGCGTCGTGCTGCTGTTGCTCCTCCTCGGGCTGGAATACACCGCCGCCGAACTCGTGACGGGGCTGCGGCGCTCCTGGGCGGCGGGCCTGATCGATATCGTCGCCAACGCGACTCCGGGCGCGGTGGTGGCGCTGCTGCTCGGCTGGGGGTTCGACGGCGCGATCACGATGGCCGGGGTCACCTACATCTCGTCGTCGGGCATCATCGCGAAAGTACTGAACGATCTCGGCCGGCTCGGTAACCGCGAGACTCCGGTGATCTTGTCCATCCTGGTGTTCGAGGATCTCGCCATGGCGATCTACCTGCCGATCCTCACCACGGTGCTGGCCGGACTGAGCCTGCTCGCCGGAATGGAAGCAGTCGGGCTGGCGCTGGTGACCGTCACGGTGGTGCTGGTGGCGGCGTTGCGATACGGGCATTACGTGTCGGCGATCGTCGACAGTTCCGATAACGAGGTGTTCCTGCTCAAACTCCTCGGCGCCGCACTACTGGTCGCGGGCGCGGCCTCGGCGCTGAATGTCTCGGCGGCGGTGGGCGCGTTCCTGTTCGGCATCGCGATCTCCGGCTCCACCGCGCACGAAGCCGTGAAACTCCTGGAGCCGCTGCGCGATCTCTTCGCCGCCATCTTCTTCGTCGCGTTCGGCCTCGGCACCGATCCGCGGGCGATCCCGCCCGTGCTCGGCTGGGCGATCGTTCTCGCGGCGGTCACCGTGCTGACCAAGGTCGCCACCGGCTGGTGGGCGGCGCGCCGACAGGGCGTCGGATCGATGGGCCGGGCGCGCACCGGCGCCGCACTGGTGGCGCGCGGCGAATTCTCCATCGTCATCGCGGGTCTGGCGGTGGCGACGGGAGCGGTGGAGGGCGAGCTGGCGGCGCTCGCCTCCGCCTACGTGCTGCTGATGGCGGTGCTCGGGCCGATCGCGGCCAGGGTCGTCGAACCGATCATCGATCTGTTTCAGCGACGTCCCGGATCCGCGCACAGCGTCTGATCCGCCCTCGACCGAATCAGTTCGCCTCCTCGCCCGAGGTCTCGGCGCCGCCGGATTCCCCCTCGCCGGGCGCCCGCATCCGCTCGACCCGCCGCCAGAATGCCGAGGCCAGCCCGCCGACGAGAAGTCCGATCACCGCCGCGCAGAGATGGCCGTAATCGGTGAAGGTGGGGTCGACCCACAGTGCCACGACCACCGCCACGACGATGGCAACCGCCCACATCCACCGCACCGGGCCGAGGAAGCGGAATGCCATCGCGGCCAGCACGGCGGTGAATCCGTAACTGGTGCCGACGTCGGCGGCCATCGCGACCCGAACCGGAATGATGCCGCGATCGATGGCCTGGCTGATACCGGTCACGGTGAGCACCGTCGCCCCGATATGGCCGGTGGCGAACAGCATGATCCAGCGGGCGGTGCCGAGCCAGCGCTCGGCCGCGGCCATCACGGTCAGGAATCCGGCGATGGTGATCCACGGGAACCCGCCCTCGGTCCAGAAGGCCGACGCGACCAGCACCTGAACCGGGTTCTGCCGCATGTTGTGCAGATTCGTCGACGCGGACAGGATCAGCCTGCGCTCCACCGCCGCGCCGACCCCGCGCAGCGTCCACCAGGTGACGAAGAGGGTGAAGGCGTAGGCAGTGCTGGCCGGCGCGGACCCCAGGTGAGCGCGCACGGCGGGCAGGACGCGCCGCATCGCGCGTGGCGAGCGGAGCGCGGTCGACGCCGCACGCACTTGCGCGCCCAGGTCGACGGTGTCCGTCCAGGGCGAACGGATTCGCGGCGCCACAGATGTACCCACGGTGACGAGTGTGCCGTGCGGCATCGGCTCGAACCACGTGCGACGCGTCACCGAAACCGGCCTTCGACCGTAACCGAGTTTCACCTCCGGGCAATATTGCCTCCCAACAATTGGTCCATTGCCCAATTCCGCCAGGAGTGCGCATCACCATGACGATCGACGACGCGACAGCGACACCCCCGACGACCGAGGACGACTATCTCGCCAAGCGCACGCTGCGCTCGGGTTCGGCGGGCTGGCTGCTGCTGGCAGGCCTCGGCATCAGCTACGTGATCTCCGGTGACTTCTCCGGCTGGAATTTCGGTAT
This sequence comes from Nocardia sp. NPDC005366, assembly GCF_040606855.1. Classification (NCBI taxonomy): domain Bacteria; kingdom Bacillati; phylum Actinomycetota; class Actinomycetes; order Mycobacteriales; family Nocardiaceae; genus Nocardia; species Nocardia sp. NPDC005366. The sequence goes on along the minus strand of NZ_JBEXFQ010000010.1, from coordinate 89,075 downwards.
CGCGGAAGGCGGACCGGTCGCGGCGGGCTGGACGCTCGCCGCGTTCTGCGCCTTCATGCTGTACTTCGCCCTCTACAGCAGGCACCGGCTGGTCGCGTCGTCCCCGGACGAGGAGTTCGCGGTGCTGGCGCGCGCCGAGGAGGATTTGGAATGAGGCGGCCCGCCGGGAAGGTTGCCCGATGACTCGCTACACCCAGCGCCTGGGCGGTGTCACCTTCACATTCGACGGACTGGTGGAATTGCTGGCCAAGGCGACCCCGCTGCGCAGCGGCGACGAACTCGCGGGGTGCGCGGCCGGGTCCGACGCCGAACGCGCCGCCGCCCAGTGGGCGCTGGCTGAGGTGTCGCTGACCGAATTCCTCCGTGATCCGGTGGTGCCCTACGAATCCGACGAAATCACCCGGCTCATCATCGATACCCACGATCGGGTCGCGTTCCAGCCGATCTCGCATCTCACCGTGGGCGGATTGCGCGACTGGCTGCTCGCCGTCGCGGCCGGCGAGCACGGGGTGAGCCCGGCGCGGACGCTGCGCGCGATCGCGCCTGGCCTGACACCGGAGATGGTCGCGGCGGTCAGCAAGATCATGCGTAATCAGGATCTGATCGCCGTGGCACGCGCGGCCGAGGTGAGCGCGGCCTTCCGCAGCACCATCGGGCTGCCGGGCAGATTGGGCACCCGACTGCAACCGAACCACCCCACCGACGATCCGCGTGGAATCGCCGCCGCGGTGCTGGACGGGCTGCTACTCGGCTGCGGTGACGCGGTGATAGGCATCAATCCGGCCACCGACTCGCCGCGCGCCACCGCGGATCTGCTGCGACTTCTCGACGAGGTGCGCGTTCGCTTCGACATCCCGACCCAATCCTGCGTGCTGTCCCACGTCACCACCACGATCGGGTTGATCGAGTCGGGCGCGCCGGTGGATCTGGTATTCCAGTCCGTCGCGGGCACCGAGGGCGCGAATTCCGGATTCGGCGTGGATCTTTCGCTGCTGCGCGAGGGGAACGAGGCGGGTCGGTCGCTGCGGCGCGGTACCGTCGGCGAGAACGTGATGTATCTGGAGACGGGACAGGGTTCGGCGCTCTCGGCGGGCGCGCATCTCGGCACCGGCGGTCGGCCGGTCGACCAGCAGACGCTGGAGGCCCGCGCCTACGCGGTATGCCGTGAGCTGGACCCGCTGCTGGTGAATACCGTCGTCGGATTCATCGGACCCGAATACCTCTACGACGGTAAGCAGATCATCCGTGCCGGACTCGAGGATCATTTCTGCGGCAAACTGCTCGGCCTGCCGATGGGTGTCGACGTCTGCTACACCAATCACGCCGAAGCCGACCAGGACGATATGGACACCCTGCTCACGTTGCTCGGGGCTGCGGGCGTCGCCTTCGTCATCGCCGTGCCCGGAGCCGACGACGTCATGCTCGGCTACCAGAGTCTGAGTTTCCACGACGCGCTCTATGCCCGGCGCGTGCTCGGGTTGCGGCCCGCCCCCGAATTCGAGTCCTGGCTGGCGGGATTGGGCATGCTCGACTCCACCGGCCGAATCCTGCCGGTGCGACCACATGCCTCGCCGCTGCGCGCTTTGGCGGGTGCGTGATGGGCTCGTCCTCGGATATCGCGCCCGATTCGACGGTCACCGCGCCGGAAGATCTCGCCGAATACGGTTTCTGGCGTGAGCTGCGTCGGACGACACAGGCGCGGATCGGACTCGGCCGCAGCGGCGACGCGCTGCCGACGGCACGGGTGCTGGAATTGCGTGCGGCCCATGCCGCGGCGCGCGACGCCGTGCACACCGCGCTCGATGTCGCGGATCTGCGCCGCCGCGTCGACGAACTCGGGCTGGGGGAGACGATCGAGGTGCCCAGCAGGGCCGGGCACCGCGCGGACTATCTGCGCAGACCGGATCTCGGGCGACTGCCCGCCCCCGGATCGCTGGCCGAGATCCCCCGCAGCGGAGCCGATATCGGCTTCGTTCTCGCGGACGGACTCTCACCCCGCGCACTGACCGATCACGGACCGTCCATGCTCGGCGCCCTGGTCGCCGAACTGGCACAGCACTATTCGATCGCCGCGCCGGTGATCGCCACTCAGGCCAGGGTCGCACTCGGCGATCACATCGCCGAGGCCATGGGGGTGAGCACCGCGGTGGTGCTGATCGGGGAACGTCCCGGCCTGTCGGTGGCCGACAGTCTCGGCATCTACCTCACCCATCTGCCGCGCCCCGGGCGCACCGACGCCGATCGCAATTGCGTCTCCAATATCCACCCGCCCGAAGGCCTCGACTACGTCAGGGCCGCGAAGGTGGTGGCGGGTCTGGTATCCGGCGCACGTCGGCTCGGCCGGTCGGGAGTCGACCTCAAGGACACCTCGGGCACTGATCTTCCCGGCCCCGCCACGATGATGGCGCTCGACCAGCGGGAATCCACCTCGGTCGAACCGAACACTGTGGGGGCTCAGCGTTTACGCGACGGAGTCGGGCGGGTGGTCGGCCAGTAGGGCGTTCCCGCGTCGTCGGTCAGCGGCGCGGCATCGGACCGGGCCATCCCCCACGGATCATCCGTATGCGGTTGCGCGGGAGCGAATTTCACCGGCGGAGGAGCGACGTCGTCGCCGGCGGGCCGCACGGTGACGGGCCGCAGCGGCGGGAGGTCGAGATCGTGATCGATCGCGGTGAGGCTGACACTGATGAGCAGCAGCATGGTGACGATACTGATGCCGACGATCAGCGGGGCCAGCAGTTGCAGGGGATCGGTTCCCTCGGGGGTACCGCGATGCTCACCACCGTGGGCCTGCATCGCCGCCATGCCGGTGTAGTGCATACCGCAGACCGCCACCCCCATGATCAACGCCGCGCCCGCGGCGGCGAGCAGACCTCGGACGTTCACGGTGAACCACAGCGCTGCCGTGGCCGCCACGACGGCGATCACCAGCGAGAGCACGACGAGGGGTGTGTTGTAGGTGATGGTCGCGTTCGATTTCATCGCGTACATGCCGGTGTAGTGCATCCCGGCGACGCCGAAGCCGGTGATAGCGCCACCGGCCAGCAGGGCCGACAGTCTGGGATGTGGCGTGACGACGAGCAGGAGCCCGATGCCGACCACCACGATCGAGGTGCCCGCGCTGAACAGCGTCAGCGGCACATCGAAACGGATCGCTGAGCCCTGAATCGAAAAGCCCAGCATCGCAATGAAATGCATGACCCAGATACCGGTGCCCCCGATGGCCACGGCGGCCAGCGCCAGCCACAGCAACCGCTTCTCGCCCGACCGCGCGCGGGCGGCGCACTGTAGTCCGAGTAGCGACCCGGTGAAGGACATGATGTAGGACAGTATGGGCGTCAACCAGCCGTAGCTGAAGTGGTAAATATGCAGCACCGCGAACCCTACTGCCGGTCGACGTCGCCCGGCGAACCTGAAATGTGGCGGCTCAGACAATACGGCAAGGCGTAAGCTGCCGAGTTACGAAACGGGTGCCTCGGATAGTGGCATCGGTCACTATCCGGTTTGATCGGGATAACATTCGGCTACATCGGCGCTCGGGTCCGCCGCTAGTTTCGGGCGATCACGAAAGCCGTACCTCCGGAGCGTGTTACGTGCCACTGACACCGGCCGTGGAAACCGTGCGAGCGACAGTTGAGCGGACCAGGGGGATCGGCGCGGCAGTGCCGATCGCGGCCGTCAGGTCCGAGGGGCGGGGCGGCCGGAGACCACCCCGCCCGCATTCGCCGAGCGACGCCGAAACATCGAACAGCGCACGAATGCGGGCCCCGCGAAATCTCGCCGATATCAGTCCAGGTAGTCGCGCAGGACCTGCGAGCGGCTCGGGTGGCGCAGCTTGCTCATGGTCTTGGACTCGATCTGCCGGATGCGTTCGCGGGTCACCCCGTACACCTGGCCGATCTCGTCCAGGGTGCGCGGCTGACCGTCGGTGAGACCGAAACGCAGCCGGACCACGCCCGCCTCGCGTTCGGACAGCGTCTCCAGCACCGACTGCAACTGGTCCTGCAACAGCGTGAAGCTCACCGCGTCCACCGCGACGACGGCTTCGGAATCCTCGATGAAATCGCCGAGCTGGCTGTCGCCCTCGTCGCCGATGGTCTGGTCGAGGGAGATGGGTTCACGCGCGTACTGCTGGATCTCCAGCACCTTCTCCGGCGTGATGTCCATTTCCTTGGCCAGCTCTTCCGGGGTGGGCTCGCGGCCCAGATCCTGGAGCAGCTCGCGCTGGATGCGACCGAGCTTGTTGATGACCTCGACCATGTGCACCGGAATACGGATGGTGCGGGCCTGGTCGGCCATGGCGCGGGTGATGGCCTGGCGGATCCACCAGGTGGCGTACGTGGAGAACTTGTAGCCCTTGGTGTAGTCGAACTTCTCGACGGCGCGGATCAGACCCAGGTTGCCCTCCTGGATCAGATCGAGGAACGCCATGCCGCGGCCGGTGTAGCGCTTGGCCAGCGAGACGACCAGACGCAGGTTGGCTTCCAGCAGGTGGTTCTTGGCGCGATTGCCGTCGCGCACGATCCAGTTGAAGTCACGGCGTGTCGCGACGGGCAGCTTCTCGCCCGCCTCGGCCCATTCCCTGACCTTCTCCGCCGCGTAGAGACCGGCCTCGATCCGCTTGGCGAGTTCGACCTCCTCCTCGGCGTTCAGCAGGGCGACCTTGCCGATCTGCTTGAGGTAGGCGCGCACCGAGTCGGCCGAAGCGGTCAGTTCGGCATCCTTGCGCGCCTGACGCAGCGCTTCGGATTCCTCTTCGTCCCAGACGAAATCGCCGGACGCCTTGTCGGCGGCGGTGGGCTCGTCGGCCTCGGTCTCTTCGTCGGCTGCCTCGGCGGTGTCCTCGACGATCACCTCGGTGAGGTCGTCTTCGGAGACCTCGAGATCTTCCAGATCCTCGAGTTCCTCGATCGACTCGTCTTCGATCGCCTCGCCGGATGCCGGCGCGCCGTCGGGACCGGCCTTCTTGGTAGCCGCCTTCTTGGCAGGGGCCTTCTTGGCGGCGGCCTTCTTCGCCGGGGCGGCCTTCTTGGCGGCGGCCTTCTTCGCGGGGGCCTTCTTGGCGGCAGCCTTGCGGACCGGCCGTGCTTCGGTTACATCTGCGGAGTCGGCGTCGGCCGATTCGGCGGTCTGACGGGTCGTGGCTACCACGTACGCCCTTTCGTGACGGTCTCGTGCGGCGTCACGCCAGAGTGGTGATCCGGCGGAGCGGTCTGTCGGGTTTCACCGGCGGAGGGCCGGTCGGGTTTCTCCGGCTCACCGCCGGGCATGTTCCATTGTAACGATCCAACCAGCGTACTCATGGCCGCCTTGCGTATAGCGGTGCCGCGCGGCCCGCGTATCCGGTGCTTATGGGCCCTGGTGTGTCCCCGGTGTGTCGCGGTGTCGGGCGCTCCGCGCGGATCGTGACGCCGTTTCGCCCGCTCACGTGACGAGACCGGCCTCGATCGCCATCGCCGCGCCGACGATCCCCGCGGTGTTCCGCAGATGCGCGGGCAGTACCGGAGTTCGGTTGGTGAGCAATGGGATCCACTGATCCGCGTCCCTGCTGATGCCGCCGCCCGCGACGATGATCTTGGGCCAGAACAGATTCTCCAGTCCGACCAGCACGGTGCTGACCTGCGCCGCCCACTGCGGATAGGTGAGCTCGTCCCTGTCCTTGATCGAGGCGGCGGCGCGATGTTCGATCTCCATTCCGCCGATCTCGAGATGACCGAGTTCGGTGTTGGGAACCAGCGTGCCGTGGTAGATCAGCGCCGAGCCGATCCCCGTCCCGAAGGTCAGCAGCAGGACCAAGCCGGCGAAATTCTTTGCCGCGCCATACCTGTCCTCGGCGAGTCCGGCCGCGTCCGCGTCGTTGAGGACGGTGACAGGGCGGCCGTCGAGTGCATCGGAGAACAGCGCCCTGGCGTCGGTGCCGATCCAGGCCTTGTCGATATTGGCCGCGGTGCGCGCCACACCGTCGAGGACGACCGAGGGCAGCGTGATGCCGACCGGACCGTCCCACGCGGCCTCTCTGACGAGTTTCGCCACCGCGTCGGCGACAGCCTGCGGTGTGGACGGGTGCGGTGTCGGAATCTTGATCCGCTCGTGGACCAGTTCGCCGGTGGCAAGATCGACCGCGGCGCCCTTGACGCCGCTGCCACCGATATCGATTCCGAATGCGTGCCCCCGAGCGGACATGGCTAACCCCTCGTTCCGTGTGCGTGGTGCGGACCTGCGTCCGTCCGAGCGCCCTGCTGGCCGGTGTGATGACGGCGCCGTCGCATCGGCTCCCACACGCCCGCGAGACGGGATGCGTCGGATGCCCGACGACGGCGCTGTGTCGTGCACGACAAGAGTAATGCGAGTTCGGTGCTGCGCACGCCGGAGGATGTGTGATGCGATGGGAGCGTGCCCGAATCCACCTCGTCAATCGCTGCCGCATCCATCGATCTGCCACCGGAGGAGGTGGCCGAACTCCGCCGAATCGCCGTCGATCTCGCCGAATCCGCCGCCGCCCACGTGCGTGCCCGCCGCCCCGAGGTATTCGGGGCAGGCCCCTCCATGGGCGCTCGATCCGATGATTCCGTCCGGACCAAGGCCCACCCGACAGATCCGGTCACCGTGGTCGACACCGAGGCCGAGGAGCTGATCCGGGCCCGCCTCGCCGATCAGCGGCCGGGCGATCCGATCCTCGGGGAGGAGGGCGGGGGGAGTCTCGTCGGTACCGATGACGCGGTGCACTGGGTACTCGACCCGATCGACGGCACCGTCAACTTCCTCTACGGCATCCCCGGCTACGCGGTGTCGGTGGCGGCGATGCGCGGTGGACGCTCGATCGCGGGCGCGGTGGTCGATGTCGAGCGCGCGGTGACCTACAGCGCCGGGTTCGGTCTCGGCGCGATCAGCGTCGACGCCGACGGCGTCGTCGAACATCTGCGGTGCGCCTCGGTCGATTCGGTATCGATGTCGTTGGTCGCCACCGGTTTCGCCTACGGCCAGTATCGGCGGACCAGGCAGGCGGCGCTGATCGCCGAAGTACTGCCGCAGGTGCGCGACATCCGCCGATTCGGCGCCGCCGCCCTCGATCTGTGCCATGTCGCGGCGGGCCGCGTCGACGCCTATTTCGAGCACGGCCTCAATGCCTGGGACTGGGGAGCGGGCGCGCTGATCGCCGCCGAGGCGGGCGCGATGCTGAGCCTGCCGCCCGCCGACGCCCCCGGAACCGACGGCGACCTGGTGGTCGCCGCCGCCCCCGGTATCGCCGGTGAACTCGGGGCTCTGCTCGAGCGTGTCGGCGCGACCGAGCCGATCCCGGACCGCTGACGGACGGCGAACGCCGGAACCCCGCTGGGGTTCCGGCGTTCGATGTCGGATCTCAGCAGCGCGCCGTGCGGGCGGCGTCCAAGAGGTCGATATCGATGGATCCGCCCCCAGGAGCCGGATTCTTCAGCGAACGCAATACCTCCTCGGCGTCGCTGTTCGGCCGGATCTCCCGGAACAGGGAACCGAGCACCAGATCGACCGAATCATCGGTGCGCTTGTCCTCGATCAGCTCCGCGCACGGCGCGACCAGTTGCACCGACGCCGCGGCTGTGCGACCGCTCACACCGAACCGGATCTGACCCGCGCATTCCAGGTCACCATTGACGTATATCGAATCGTTGCCGTATTGAGTCCCCGGCGCACTCGCGAAGCCGAGGTCGCCGAGCTGGGAGGCGATGTGGGCGGCCTGTCCACGCTGGTTGTTCGCGTTCAGCACCCTGACCCTGCTTTCGGACAGCGGAGCGGGTTCCAGATCCTGCAATCTCGAGGCGCCGACGCGCTGTCCGAGCTCCACCGGTGGCGACGCACCGGGATCGGTGGCGGGGCTCGGTGAGTTGCAGGCCATGGCGGCCGTATCGGTGTCCTCGGTCGTCAAGGCCTTGAACCACACAACGGTGCAGATCAGCGCCATGACGCCGAGCATGATGAGCCAGGGCCGAGGGCGCCGACGGATGTGGGGTCGCCCCTGCGGATCCGTCGTGCTGCCTTCGGTGATCAGTGAAACCACGTGCACACTCTACGAAAAGGTCTCGGCTTCGGCGCGCGAGGTCTCGGTGAGTTCGACATCGGGTGACGATTACCCGTCAGTTTCGACTCGTCTGTGTTTTGATTGCGACTTTTGCCGCGTGGTCCGCTATTGTCTGGCGGCCCAGATCGAATCACCAGCGGCGAATTCGGTGGTCGGTCGCGGGAACAAGTAGGGCATGTCCTGCGTTTACCGAGCGCTATCCGGAGTGGATTCACGTGATCCCACCTGATAGGTGATCGGTGCACGTGTGATGTGCGCCACCGGCGGGGCGGTGCGGGGCACCTCGATTCCTCGAAGGAATCGGGCGTGGCGCGAGCCGGTCCGGGATATACGGAGCAAGGACGAGGGGAAGACGACATGGCAACCGACTATGACGCACCGAGGCGCACAGAAACCGACGATGTGTCGGAAGATTCGCTGGAGGAGCTGAAGGCTCGTCGTAACGAGGCACAGTCCGCCGTCGTGGATATCGACGAATCCGATACCGCGGAGTCGTTCGAGCTTCCCGGCGCGGACCTGTCCGAGGAAGTGCTGAGCGTTCGGGTCATCCCGAAGCAGGCCGACGAGTTCACCTGTTCCAGCTGTTTCCTGGTTCATCACCGGAGCAGACTGGCCAGTGAGGCAGGCGGACAGCTGATCTGCATGGATTGCGCGGCCTGATCTCCACGGAGATCGACGAATACCGCGACGGCCGGGTTCCGAACCCGATTCGGCCGTACGCCTTCTGTCAGCCCGCGCTCGGCAGCCCGAGCGCGGCAAGAATCTCTTCCGGACGACGGGTACTGATCAGCCAGTAGGGTGTCGGGTCGTCCGGGTCGTCGAGAACGAGGAGCACCATCGTCCCGATCCAGGGGCGGTGCTGGACATACGCGGCCGGGTCGAGCTGCCGACCGAGGGCCGCGCTCTTGGCCGTCGGCGCGACGACTGCCGCGCGGGATACGAAGTTCACCGGTAGGTGAGCTCGGTCGGCATGCAATTCGGGCGTTCCTGCGACATCAGCCATCACCTCGACACGATGGCGGCTCAGCCACAGCAGCACCCACACCGGCACCGGGAGCAGCAGGACGTAGGGCAGCCACGCGCGCACGCCCGGCGCGCCCATGTGGATTTCGGCGGCAAGCAGACCGGTGATGGCGAAGGCCACCGGCCACCACCACAGCGGTACCCACAGGCGCTCACGGTAGGTCTGCCGCGGCTGTTGGGTCTGCTTTTCGTTGTCCGTCACAGAGTGGTTGGGCTGGTCCGACACGACTCAACACTAAGTCACGGGGGTCGCGGCCGTACGCGTAGGCTCGTCAACCGTGAGCGCACTTTCACCCATACCCCTGCTGCGGCTGGATCCCGGCATCCCGATGCCCGCGCGCGCCCATCACGGCGACGCGGGTGTCGATCTGTGCACCACGGAAGATGTCATCCTGGAGCCGGGGGAGCGGGTGCTCGTCGGCACCGGGGTCGCCGTCGCGCTCCCCGTCGGCACCGTCGGGCTGATCCATCCGCGGTCCGGGCTGGCGGCCAAGACGGGTCTGTCGGTGGTGAATACGCCGGGCACCGTCGACGCGGGGTATCGCGGTGAGATCAAGGTGTGCCTGATCAATCACGATCCGCGCACGCCCATCGAATTGCGCAGGGGCGACCGGATCGCGCAACTGCTCGTACAGCGGGTGGAACTGGTGGATTTCCTCGAGGTCGACCGCCTCGACGACACGACGCGCGGCGCGGACGGGTACGGCTCCAGCGGTGGTCACGCGAGTCTGGCCGACACCGCCGAGGAGGGCTGATCCGCGATGTTCGGTAAGAGAAAGACGCGGTCGCACGACTACGACGACGACCGCTACGACGAATCCGGCGCGTACGACGGCGATTACGCGGAATACGCGGACGGCGATTACGCCGACGGCGATTACGCGGACGACTACGACGAGGCCGCCTTCGACGACGATGCCGACACCGCGGACATCCCGGTGATCGACCCGGAGGACGCGAAGAAGGCGGGCCCGTACGACTACGACGAGGTGGCCGAACTGCTCACCTCGGTCGCCGATCAGCGCCTCGACCTCGGATCGGTAATCATTCCGGTGCCGCCGGGCGGGCAATTGCAAGTGGAGATGACCCCCGACGGCACCCCGCAGGCGGTGCATCTGGCCACCGACCACGGCAGGCTCACCGTCGCCGCCTACGCGGCGCCCAAATCGGCGGGGCAGTGGCGCACCGTCGCCGCCGACCTCGCCGAATCCCTGCGCAAGGACGGGGCCCGCGTCGCGGTCGAATCCGGGCCGTGGGGCCGTGAGCTGCTCGCCATCACCGAGGGCGCGGATCTGCGTTTCATCGGTGTCGACGGTTACCGCTGGATGGTGCGACTCGTCGCGGCCGGCCCGTCCGGCGCGGCCGACGCGGGTACCCCGCTTGTCGCCGCGGCACGGGCGATTCTGCGCGAGACCGTCGTCCGGCGCGGCACCGATCCGCTGCCGGTGCGCGATCCGCTGCCGGTGGTACTCCCGCCGCAGCTGGCCGAGCAGTTGACCGCGGCGCATCAGGCCCAGGTCGATGCCCAGCAGCAGCAATTGGCCGCACAGGCCCAGGCGGCGCAGCAGAGCGCGGGCAGCGTCATCCCGCCGCGGATGCCCCAGGAACCGCGCCGTGGTGCGGACGGGTCAGCGATGCAGCAGCTCGGCCTGAACTGAGCGATATCGGGAAATCCCGTCCGGCGTGCGGCCGGACGGGATTTCGCGTCCACAGCGGGTGGCGAGGCCGCCCTGGAAAGCTCAGCCGAAAGCCGCGAAGCCGATCCGGCCCAGGATCGCCGGGTCGGCCCCCAATTCGTCGAGGGTGATCCGGTACAACGCCGCGCGGGGGATCGCCGAGGCCCACTGCTCGGCGACGGCGAGCGGGTGCACGGGATCATCGATCGCGGCTACCAGCGCGACGGGGACGGTCACCGTGGCGAGCTGTTCCACATCGGGCCACCGGTAGCTCGCTGCCTCGCGCAGCGCGTGCGGCAGCAGCGGCCACTGGGCCCGCCACGACTGGGTCAGCGCGTCGGCCAGCCACGCCGGGCTACTCGTTCGCATCCGCTCGACCACCGGCTCCAGGCCGTCGGAGCCGAGTCGCTCCGCGGTGTAGGCGGCGCTCTGTGCCGCAGGACATTCGGCGATATCGGGTCCGGTCCACGCGGGCAGCGCGGCGATGACGCCCATCACTTTTTCCGGATTCTCGGCGGCCCATTCCACGGCGATCGCGGCGCCGAGTGAGATTCCTGTCGCGAGTACCTGACCGCGTTCGGCCGCCGCGTCGAGAGCGGCGCGATATCCCGCGATCAACCCGCGCGGATCCGGTTCCACCGCGATCAATTCCAGCCCCGACGCCGCCGCGGCGGGGCCGAAGGCGCGCCGCGCGAAGTCGGCATCGGATCCGGTACCCGGCAATGCCACGGCAACCCGTGCGGGACGGGGAGGTTTCAGCCGGATGGTTTCGGGGGATTTCAACGCCATGGATCGTCGATCATTCACCGCCGAGTGTGGGGAGTCGAACACCGGGCCGAGCGTAGCGGGGGCGTCCCGCTGCATCTACAGTGGCGGTGTACGGCCGATCGCCGGTCGTCCATTGAAAAGAACGATGGTGTGTGACCCACGCCATCTGCTCTAGCAGGAGAGCGTGCAATGCCATCCGCTGCCTCAGGATATTTTCGCCGACTGGGCCGCAGACTGACCGAGGATATCGATCAGCTGGACGCCAAGGAGTTGGCCGAGACCGCCGAGGCCTCGGGAGCGCGTCGCGCCTCCGAGTGCCGTCGCGGGGACGAAGCCACCATGCTCGGCCGATTACGCAGTGTCGAAGCGTGTCCCAAATCCGTCGGCGCTAGTGTGCAAGCAGAATTCTTCGATGGCACCGATGCCATCACCCTCGTGTGGATCGGCCGTCGCCGCATCCCCGGTATCGAACCGGGCAGGCGAATCCTGGTCCGCGGTCGTGTCGGTGATCGCGACGGCCACAAGGTGATCTACAACCCCTACTACGAATTGCGCGGGAACAGCTGACACGTATGCCATCGAGCAACGACAACGGCGCCGATACGGGCGCGCCGACCGAGACCGGACTGCGCGAGCCCACCGGCACCTTCCGTGCGTTTCCCCCTGCCCGGCTCGGCGGCTCCGCGATATCGCAGGACCGGGCGTCGCAGGACCGGGCCTCCGAGGACGAACGTGAGGCGGCGGCCGAGAAAACCCTGCTCGAACAACTCGGCGGTCTGGGCGGCCTGATCTATTCCACGCTGCCGGTGCTGGTCTTCGTCCCGGTGAACACCCTGGCCGGACTCACCGCGGCCGTGTGGTCGGCCCTCGGCGTCGCCGCGGCGATCCTGGTGTGGCGGCTGGTACGGCGCGATCCGATCCAGCCCGCGATCTCCGGATTCATCGGCGTCGGCGTCTGCGCGTTCATCGCCTACCGGATGGGAGAGGCCAAGGGGTTCTTCCTCTTCGGCATCTACACCAGCCTGGTGTACGCGGGCGTCTTCCTGGTCTCGATCGCGGCGCGCAGACCGCTGGTCGGCGTGATCTGGGGCTATCTGAACGGGCACGGTGCCGATTGGCGCGCGGACAGTCGTCTCGTCCGCCTCTACGACATCGCGACCGTTGCCTGGGTGCTCGTTTTCGGCGCGCGCTACCTGGTGCAGTCCTCGCTCTACGAGACCGACCACACCGGGTGGCTGGCCTTCGCACGCATCGCGATGGGGTGGCCGCTGACCGCCGTGGCCTTGGCCGTCACCGTATGGTCGGTGCGCCGGGCAGGACATATGCCGACGCGCAAGGCCGCCGCGGTCTGAGTCGGTACGGCGCGGTTTCGGTGCCGTCCGCTCCCAACCTACCCCCCGCCCAGCAGCACGAGGGTGGGTAGCGCTCACCGCCGAGGTGGGTTCTTACCCACCCTGGGGTACCTGGTCGGTGGCCCGAGTTCATCAGACGATCGTTGTCGACACGAAAAACGCAACGACGGCTGGAAAGGACTCGGACAGTTGGCTACCGAGCACAAGATCGCGGCATCGAAGACCCACGCCCATTCCAATCCGGCGCTGTCGGAGAGCAGGCGGGTGTCCGCCGAATTGGAGAAGTTGATCGGCCCCGCCGCGGCGGGCGACAAGCGCGCCGTCTCCGACATCGTGCGGATCGTGCATCCGCTGGTGCGCCGCTACTGCGGCGCGCGTCTCGGCAATACGGCTCACCTGCACGTCACCGCCGACGATGTGGTGCAGGAAATCCTGATCGCCACCGTCAACGCGATCCCGCGCTACCGGGATCAGGGCAAATCGTTCCTCGCCTTCGTCTACGGCATCGCGGCCAACAAGGTGGCCGACGCGTTCCGCCGTTCGCAGATGCACCCGACCTACCCCGTGGCCGATCTCCCCGACGAGCCTTCGGTCGCGGCGGGACCGGAAGAGTGGGCGCTGGCCTCCGAGCGGCGCGCCGCCACACGGGAACTGATGAAGATCCTGGCGCCCGCGCACCGCGAGGTACTGGTGATGCGCATCGTGCTCGGCTGGAGCGCGGCCCAGACCGCCGAGGCCATCGGCACCAGCCCGGGCGTGGTCCGGGTGATGCAGCATCGCGCGCTGAACAAATTGCGCCGCGAACTCCAGATCGCGTCGTGAGGGCGAGCCGACCGCGGCCTCGGTCCTGTCGGGGAGTCAGGGTTTGATGCCGTGGGGCGCCAGCGCCACCCGTAGATCGTCCTCGGCCTCCGCGGAGGTCACGAACAGCAGCTCGTCGTCGCCTTCGAACGGGTCGTCGGGCTGCGGGACGATCACCCGGCCGCCGCGCAGGATCGTCACGAGGGCGGTGTCGCGCGGCAGGGTGAGGGCGCGGACGGGTTTGCCCGCCAGCGCGGTGTCGGCGGGCAGGGTGATCTCCACCAGATTGGCCTGACCCTGGCGCAGGGTCATCAGTCGCACCAGATCGCCGACCGAGACGGCCTCCTCGACGAGGGAGGCCAGCAGTCGCGGGGTCGACACGGCGACGTCGACACCCCAGGAACTATCGAAAAGCCATTCGTTGCGCGGATCGTTCACCCGCGCGACGACCCTGCGCATCCCGAATTCGGTCTTGGCGAGCAGGCTGTGCACCAGATTCGCCTTGTCGTCGCCGGTGGCGGCGATGACCACCTCGTAGGTCTCCAGACCGGCCTCCTCGAGCAGCGCCAGCTCGCAGGCGTCCGCGTGGACCCAGACGGCGTCGGGGATGGCGGTGTGGTCGATATGGTCGAGCTGACGTTCGAGCAACATCACCTGATGCCCGCCGCGCAGTAGTTCGCGGGCGATCGATCGGCCGACGGCTCCGGCTCCGGCGATGGCAACCTTCATGATCAGTCCTCGCTCGCGGGGGGCTGACCTGCCAGCGCGACGGATTCGCCGACGCGTCCGGAGGTCGCGGCCACATAGACGACGTCGTCGGCCTGGACGATGGTTTTGTTGTCGGGCAGCAGGCCCTGACCGAAGCGGATGATGAACGCCACCCGCGCCCCGATCGTCTGCTCCAGATCGCGCACGGTGCGCCCGTACCACTCCTCGTGCAGATTCAGCTGGGTCACCGCGACCGTGCCCGTGGGGTCGCGCCAGGTGGTTGTACTGGTATCGCCGATGAGCGAGCGCAGGAACCGGTCGGTGGTCCACGGGACGGTGGCGATGGTGGGAATGCCGAGGCGTTCGTACACGGCGGCGCGTTTGGCGTCGTAGATCCGCGCGACCACGCGCTCTACGCCGAAATTCTCGCGGGCGACCCGTGCGGAGATGATGTTGGAGTTGTCGCCGGAGGAGACCGCGGCGAAGGCGTCGGCCCGTTCTATTCCCGCGCGGGTCAGCACATCCCGGTCGAACCCGACTCCGACCAGCTGTTCGCCGGGGAATTCCTCGCCGAGGCGCAGGAAGGCGCTGGGATCGCGATCGATAACCGTGACGTCGTGCCCGATCCTGACCAGGGCGCGGGCCAGCGACGAGCCGACGCGTCCGCACCCCATGATCACTACGTACACGGCGTAACCTCGTTCCTGGACCCCTGGGCGTTCGGTCTGCTGTCTTCTGCGCAGAACCGTACCCGGCGGGGCTCGCCGCGGCCCACTTCCCCCGTCGCCGGACCAGGCGGGGGCACGCCGCTGCCACACCGCGCAAGCGATCCTCCCCGAGGGGATCTATGCTCGCTCCAGTGTCCAAGTTGACGACGGCAGCCAAGCGAATGCTGCTGGGCAGGCCCTTTCGAAGTGATTCGCTGGGCCATACCCTGCTGCCGAAGCGAATCGCGCTTCCGGTGTTCGCCTCCGACGCGATGTCGTCGGTGGCGTACGCGCCGGAGGAGATCTTTCTCGTACTCTCCGTAGCCGGTATCTCCGCCTACATGTACGCCCCGTGGGTCGGCTTGGCCGTCGCCTTCGTCATGGCCGTCGTGGTCGCGAGCTACCGCCAGAATGTGCACGCGTACCCGTCCGGCGGTGGTGACTACGAGGTCGCCACCACCAATCTCGGGCCGACTGCCGGACTCACCGTCGGCAGCGCGCTGCTCGTCGACTACGTGCTCACCGTCGCGGTGTCGATATCCTCGGCCGCCTCCAATATCGGGTCGGCGATACCGTTCGTCGCCACCCACAAGGTGCTGTTCGCCGTGGTGGCCATCGCGGTGCTCTCCGCGATCAATCTGCGTGGCGTACGGGAATCGGGCACCGCGTTCGCGATTCCGACCTACGCGTTCATCGCGGGCATGTTCGTCATGCTGGGCTGGGGCCTGTTCCGGATCTTCGTGCTCGGTGACGATCTGCGCGCGGAATCGTCGGGTTTCTCGTTGAACGCCGACGACGAACATCTGTACGGCCTCGCCTTCGTCTTCCTGATCGCGCGGTCCTTCTCCTCCGGCTGTGCCGCGCTCACCGGTGTCGAAGCGATCAGCAACGGTGTGCCCGCGTTCCGGAAACCCAAGTCCCGCAACGCCGCCACCACGCTGTTGATGCTCGGCACGATCGCGACCGTGCTGCTGATGGGCATCATCATCCTGGCGCAGAAGATCGGCATCGTCTACGCGCACGACACCGAGCATCTGGTCGGCGCGCCCGCGGGCTACCACCAGAAGACATTGATCGCCCAGCTCGCCGAGACCGTCTTCCACGGATTCCCGATCGGCTTCTACTTCATCACCACGGTGACCGCGCTGATCCTCGTTCTCGCCGCGAATACCGCCTTCAACGGCTTCCCCGTACTCGGTTCGATCCTGGCGCAGGACCGTTACCTGCCCCGGCAACTGCATACTCGCGGCGATCGACTGGCCTTCAGCAACGGCATCCTGTTCCTCTCCGGTGCGGCCATCGCCTTCGTCGTCTTCTTCGGGGCCGAGGTCACCAAGCTGATCCAGCTCTACATCGTCGGGGTTTTCGTGTCCTTCGTGCTGAGCCAGACCGGCATGCTGCGGCACTGGACCCGGTTGTTGCGCACCGAGACCGATCCGTCGCATCGCAACAGGATGCGACGTTCTCGGGTGATCAACGCGGTGGGGCTGACCGCCACCGGTGCGGTGCTCGTCATCGTGCTGATCACGAAATTCTTCGCGGGCGCCTGGATCGCGATCCTGACCATGGTTGCCATCTTCGTGGTGATGAAGATGATTCGGAAGCACTACGACTCGGTATCGCGCGAACTCGACGAACACGACTGGGACGGCGTGCTGCCGAGCCGTTCGCATTCCATCGTGCTGGTATCCAAACTGCATCTGCCCACGCGCCGTGCCCTTGCCTACGCCCGCGCTACCAGGCCAGATACCCTCGAGGCGATCACGGTGAACGTCGACGAGGCCGATACCCGCATGCTGGTGCGCGAATGGGAGAAGAGCGATATCACGGTGCCGCTCAAGGTGATCGAATCGCCGTATCGCGAAATCACCAAGCCGGTACTGGATTACGTCAAACGGGTGCGCAAGGACGCGCCGCGTGACGTGGTGACGGTCTTCATCCCGGAATACGTGGTCGGCCACTGGTGGGAGCAGGTGCTGCACAACCAGAGCGCGCTGCGGCTCAAGGGCAAGTTGTTGTTCGAGCCGGGTGTGATGGTGACCAGTGTGCCGTGGCAGCTGAGTTCCTCGACGCGGGCGGCGCAGGAGGCGGGCGATATCAACGCGCCGGGCGCGGTGCGGCGCGGCTACGAGGACCGGGTGTGAGCGCGCGTTGTCACCGATTCGGGCACGTACCGGACGAGACGAGTGGGTGGCGATGAGTGATCGGCGTGGCGAGATATTCGAGGTCAGGCTCGGTCCGCCGGGACACGGCGGCTTCTGTGTCGGCAGGCACGACGGCCGCGTCGTCTTCGTCCGGCACGGCCTGCCCGGCGAATTGGCGCGGGTGCGGGTCACCGAGGATCGCGGCGGCTCGTTCTGCCGGGCAGATGCCATCGAGATCCTGGAGCCATCACCCGATCGGATTCCCGCGACCTGCCCGGTTTCGGGGCCGGGTGGCGCGGGATGCTGCGATTTCTCCTACGCGACCCCGGCGGCGCAACGCGCGTTGAAGGCGTCGGTGGTCGCCGAGCAGTTGCGCCGGATCACGGGGATCGAGCGCGACGTGGTGGTGGAACCTGTCGCGGGGTCCTCGCCAGAGGAGACCGGCGGCTGGCGTACCAGGGTCCGGCTGGCGGTGGACGACCAGGGCAGGGCCGGGGTGCACGCGCATCGCGGAAGCAGGATCATCACGGATCTGCGCTGCCCGCAACCGGTCGCGGGCGCGATGGACGCGATCGCCGATCGGCTGTGGACACCGGACGCTGACCTGGTGGTCGCGGTGGACGGGGACGGGGTGCGTCATATCGTCGAACTCGCGCCCGCCGTCGTCGCCGAGAGCGGGCGAGCGGGTGCGGGGCGTCGCGACGACCGCAGGCGCACCGGGCCGGGTGGACGGTCCGCGAGGGGCGATTTCGAGCGAGGAGTCCGCCGAGCGGGCGGGCGGCGCGCCGCGGCCGGGCCAGAGGATGACCTGCGGCACGAGAGTGACAGGCGGACAGGCGAATACGGCGCGGTGTCGGCGGGCCGCGCCGCCTCGGATCGCGCGGGTTCGGAGCAACGGCGCGGCGCGACAGCGCGACGGGCGGCCACCCACGCGCCCCGTGACGAGTGGGTGGTCGGGGGGAGCGGCCGGGCGGTCGAATATGTGGCAGGGCGGCGCTGGGAACTGTCGGCCACGGGTTTCTGGCAGGCGCATTACGGTGCGGCGCAATGCTATTCGGATCTGATCGCGGAATGGTCCGGGCTGCGCCACGGGGAGGTGGCCTGGGATCTGTACAGCGGCGTCGGGGTTTTCGCGGCGCGTTTGGCAGAGCAGGTCGGGCCCGAAGGGACGGTGCTGGCGGTGGAATCGTCGCGTTCCTCGGTCGCCGACGGCCAGGCGGCCCTGCGTGATCTGCCGTGGCTGGATCTGCGGGCGGGCCGGGTGGAGCGCTGGATCACCGACCATGTGAGCGGGCAGGTTCCCGAGGTGGTCGTCCTCGACCCGCCGCGCGCGGGTGCGGGCAAGGAGGTCATCGCGGCGTTGAGCGAAGTCGGTCCCGCCCGCATCGTCCACATCGGTTGTGATCCGGCGTCTTTCGCTCGAGATCTCGGTCTGTACCTGGCCGCCGGATACCGGCTGACCCGGTTGCGCGCGTTCGACGCCTTCCCCGGCACCCATCACGTGGAATGCGTCGCGCTGCTGGAGGCATGAGAACCCCCTACGGCATCACCGGCAGGGTGATGAACGACGGCCGGGCGGCATCGTGGAACAGGGTCTGCTCGCCCTCCCGCAATGCCGGGTGCAGATCGAAGCGGGGGTAGTTCGAGCCCGCGATCTCGACACGGAGGCGATGGCCCGCCTGGAACACCTGACTGGTGGCGACGAGATCGATCTCGTGCAGAACAGTGTCCGACGTCGACCGCCGGACGCTGTCCACCACGTTCATCTCCCGCCCGTCGGGCCAGACGTCGACGAGTTTGACCGTCCAGTCGGCGCCCGGCGCGGTGGTCGTGCCGTGCAGGGTCGCGGTGACCGGACCGGTGACCTCCAGATCGGCGTCCAGCGGCGGCGTGGTGAACCGGACGATCCCCGGGTGCCCGGCGTTGACGCGCTGGTCGCGGGGGCCGATATTCAGTGGGTCGGGCAGCAGCAGCCCGCCGCCGTGGGTAGGGACGGGGGCGGCCGGATCGTGCGGGAACCGGGTCGGCGCGGCGTCGGCGGTCGGTGCGTCGGGTGACAGCAGGCCGCCGGGGTGCAGATGGAACCGTGTCGCCACCGCGCGGGCGGGCGGCCAGGTCTGCTCGTCGCGCCACACGTTCGCGCCCATCACGAAGATCCGCACGGGCGGCCCGGAGTCGGGGAGGCCGGCGAGATGGGCGATCTGTCTGCCCTCCAGGCCCGCTATCTGCCCGCTCGCCGGCGTTCCGAAGACGAGTTCACCGGCGGCGGCGTCCTGGGAGAGATGGGTCCACGGGCCGATCACCAGTGGTCCGCCGAGGCGTCGGTGGTTCTCCAGCGTGCCCGCGAGGAAGACGTCGAACCAGCCCGCGGTGTGCAGGACGGGCGCCTCGATCCGGTCGTGCCGCAACGAGGACGCGAGTTCCTCCCAGTACGCGTCCCGCTCCGGGTGGTCCACCCACTCGGTCCAGAACGGGAACTCCCGCGATACCGGATCCTCGCGCAGTGGTCCCTGCTCCGAGGGCGGGGCTCCGAGCAACGCGAATTGCGCGCCGAGCCGTTCATAGGCGGTCGTATCGCCGAGCGCGGCCGTCTGCATCAGGCTGAGCAGGCCCTGCAGGGTGCTCCAATGATGGGCCGAGCCGAGCGCGAGCGCGCCTCCCACGTAGGTGAGACCTTCGTAGAAATCGTGCGGGGTCATCGTCGCGACGACCGCCTTCAGCGCGGCGGGCCGCTGGGCGGCGAGTTGGAGAGCGCAGCCCGCGATATACGACACGCCGGTGGCCACGACTTCGCCGTTCGACCAGGACTGCGCGGTGATCCATTCGACGGTATCGACGCCGTCGGGCCCCTCGTGCACCCAGGGCGCGAAGGTTCCATCGCTGTCGCCGCGGCCACGGCAATGCTGGAACACCACCGCGAGGCCCGCCTCGAGCAACGGCATGGTCGGCATCATGCGGGCGGTGCGCTCCCCGTAGGGCGAGCGCATCAGGACCGTCCGATGGGTCGCGTCGTCATCGGGCCGGTAGAGGTCGGCACGCAGGATCGTGCCGTCGCGCATGTCGATCGGCTGGCCGTGAACGACCGAAACGGGCAGGGCGCGGCGGGGCATGCTGACTCTCCTCAGGACAGGGTGTAGGCGTCGTAGACGACGGCCGATGCCTCGCGGCGGCCGGTGGCGACCGCCACCGTACGGCCGAGCCAGGCGTAGTCGGGGTGGGCGGTCTCGAAGGTCAGCATGAGCCGGAAGTAGTAGGAATCGGGGTCGACCTCCTCGCCGTCGGCCAGGCGTCGCATGACCTCGGCGGGCCCGTGCCGGTGGCCTCGGGTCTGGAGGTAGAGCAGCGCGCCGTCGTCGGTGCGCAGGGTGTAGCGGGTGTCGATGGTGGCGGTGCCGTCGTCGTGGACGATCTGCCAGTCCGCGCCACCGGGCAGCACGGTTCCGGACAGCCGGGGGCCGTCGAACGAACCGCCGGTGATACCGATGACCCTGCGCTCGCCCCAGGGCGTGCGGCCGATCGGCAGGATCGGGTCGAGGGTGACGTGGAAGGTCGCCAGGCGTTCGAGGGCGGGTGTGGCCCGCACCGTCCAGGACGGCCGCTCGTTGAGCGAGGCCGGGTCGAATCCGGCGAGTCGCTGGTAGCGCAGCGAGATTTCCGCGAGTTCCTCGGGCGGCAGGATCGCGTCGATATCGTCGAACCCGTGCGGGGCGCGCTCGTGGGCGAGACTGAGCACACGCTCCGGGCCGAGGCCGCGGTTGGCCCGGACGATCGCGGCCGTGGCCTCGCGGCGTTGCCCCTCGTAGAACGAGGGATCGCGCCTGGTGGCCAGCGCGTGGGCGAGCACCCTGGCGTCGATGATCGCCTGGGACGCCCCGTTCGAGCCGATCGGGTACATCGGGTGGGCCGCGTCGCCGAGCAGGGTGACCCGCCCGTGCGTCCAGCGGGGCAGGGGATCGCGATCGACCATGGGGTATTCGAAGACCGATTCGGCGGCGGCGATCAGCGCTGGGGCGTCGAGCCAGCCGAGTTTCCAATCGGCGAAGTCGGCGGCGACCGTCTCGGGATCGGCGGAACGGTTCCAGTCGCCGGTCGCGGCGGCCCCTTCGGTGGGGCGTTCAGCGATCCAGTTGGTCAGCACCCGTCCGTCGCGGTCGGGTTCCGAGATCGGATAGGCGACGAATTTGCGCGACCCGTCGCCCGACATCACCATGCTGCGGCCGGTCAGGAAGGGTTCGGCCAGGGTGGTGCCGCGCCACAGGGTCAGCCCGTTCCAGATCGGCGGCCCCTCCTCGGGGTAGAGCGCGCCGCGCACCGTGGACCGGATGCCGTCCGCGCCGATGAGCAGATCGGCGTCGTGTTCGAGGCCGGTGACGGGACATCCGCAGCGGACCGCGCCGGAGCCGAGCCGCTCGCGGACCGCGTCGAGCAGCAGCATCTGGAGTGCGCCCCGGTGCACCGCGTATTGCGGCCACCGATACCCGGCGGCCCTACCGCGTTCCTCCGAGGAGATGACCTGGCCGAGCGGATTGGCGTAGACGAGTTCCTCGATCGGGACGCCGATCTCGGCGATCCGGTCGGCCAGCCCGAGTTCGGTCAGTTCCCGCACGGCATGGGGGAGCAGGTTGATACCGACCCCCAGCGGCAGCAGTTCGGGAACTGCCTCGTCGATGCCGACATCGGTGATCCCGGCCGCGTGCAGGCTCAGCGCGGCCGTGAGGCCACCGATTCCCGCGCCTGCGATGATGATCCGCACTTCTGCTCCAACAGTCGATAGTTATGGCCATAACAATATGAAACGCGGACGACCGGGGGCGCGAAATGGAGAAATACGAGGAGATGGCGCGGCGGATCCTCCCGCGACGAGTTCCCGGAGCCGATGTGGCGACGTTCTCGCTCGCCTACAACCTGCTGCACGCCGCCTACCTGATGATCAACGATCTCGAGGCGGCCATCCACCGGCCGCGCGGACTGACCCTGCCCGGCTTCCGGCTGATGTTCAAACTGTGGCTGCTCGGGCCGACCATGCCCGCGCGTTTGGCGGAATTGTCGGTGATGAGCCGCTCGGCCGTCACCAACGCGGTCAACACCCTGGAGCGGACGGGGTTCGTCGAGCGCCGACCGTCCGACACCGACGGCAGGGCCATCACCGTCGCCCTCACGACCAAGGGGGAGGAGTCGGTCCGTGCGGCGTTCGAATTGCAGGCGGCCCGCGAACACCTGTGGTTCGCCGGGCTGTCGGCCGCCGACCGGGAGGCGCTGACCGCACTGTTGCGCGATATCGTCGCGGCCCGTCCGCACGCCCCTTCGGCCCCGAGCGCGGTGCGCGAATGACGGGGCGTCCGGAGTGGCGGCCGAGCCGGGTCGGTCAGTCCAGTCGCCAGGTGGCGCGCACGTTCGCCGAGATCTCGCTTTCGCCGAGTTCGACCGGGAGGGGCACGCCGCCCGCGGGAGCCGACACGGCGGCGAGGCGGGGCGCGTACGGGGCCGCCGAGGCGGTGTTCTCGGTGATCTCGAGGACGGGGCCGAGGGAGCGGGCGGCGCGGGTGGCGAATTGCGCGGCTTTGGCGAGGGCGTCGTCCCATGCGGCGTCGCGGGCTTGGGCGAGGAGTCCCGCCTGGTCGGCGACGGTGAGGGTGAGGCCGCCGAGGCGGACGTCGTCCCCGCCCGCCTCCACGCAGTCGGCGATGACGGCGGCGGGACCGGGATCGGCGTCCGCGCCGATCTCGCGCAGGATCACGGTGAGGTCGGTGGTGGCGACGTAGCCGGTGATCCGATTACCCGCGCCTTCGGTCCACACCGTCTCGGTCCGTACCGACAATCCGCCGGTGGCGATATCGGCGTCGGAAACCCCGTGGGCGCGCAGTGATTCGGTGACAGCGCCGACGTGTTCGCCTGCCTGCCCGTAGGCGAGGGCGACCTTGTCCGCCCGCGACTCGATGGAGACGGTGACCCGCATTAGGTCGGGGGTGGCGCGCACACTGCCCCGCCCGAAGGTCGTCACCGTGCCCGTGGCGCGGGATCCGGACTTCTTCTTGCTCACTGCGTTCTCCTCTTCAGGGTTCTCCTCATCAGGGGTTCTCCTCATCAGGTCGACGGAGCCGGTCTCCGCATCGCCCGCGGCGTACACCCGGCCGTCGGCGGTGGCGACGCGAACGAATCAGGTTGTGCCGCAGCGAGTTCCGAAATAAAGTCGGGCAATTCGCCGGATAGTTCGCCGCGGCGCATCACGGAGAGGTCGGCGGCGAGGCGCGCGAGCACACCCGCGGCATCGGCGTGCGGAAGCTCTTGCTCGGGCTCGGCCACACGACCACTGTAGGGCGGGTAACGTTGGTGCCGCGGTCGCCCCGGCACGTGTGTTCGGGCGGCCGTCACGGTCGGCACGTCGTGTGCAGCCTCACATTCGGCGGCCGAGTCGCCTGGTGGCAGGCCGACGTCGAGCGGGAGCACTGTTTCGGCTCCGTAGACTGATCGGATCAGACGCATTATCCGGAGGGAGCGAGTTCAGGTGGGAGTGCTTTCCCGGGTCGATACGCCCGAGGATCTACGTGGGCTGACCGTGCCGCAGCTGCGCGAGCTGGCGGAGGAGATCCGCGAGTTCCTGGTGCTGAAGGTCGCCGCCTCAGGTGGGCATCTCGGCCCCAACCTCGGCGTTGTCGAGCTGACCATCGCCCTGCACCGGATCTTCGATTCGCCTGCCGACCCGCTGATATTCGACACCGGGCACCAGGCCTACGTGCACAAGATCCTCACCGGCCGCAAGGACCGATTCGACTCGCTGCGTCAGCAGGGCGGTCTGTCGGGCTACCCGAGCCGCGCCGAGAGCGCGCACGACTGGGTGGAGTCCTCCCACGCGTCGGCCTCGCTGTCCTACGCCGACGGGCTGGCCAAGGCGTTCGCGCTGAGCGGGCAGGATCGGCACGTGGTCGCCGTCGTCGGCGACGGCGCGCTGACCGGTGGAATGTGCTGGGAGGCGCTGAACAATATCGCCGCCGCGCCCGACCGCCCCGTCGTCGTCGTGGTCAACGACAACGGCCGTTCCTACGCGCCGACCATCGGCGGCCTCGCCGACCGGTTGACCGCCCTGCGCACCCAGCCCGCCTACGAGCACGCGCTCGACGCGGGCAAGCGCATCCTGAAGAGCATTCCGCGCGTCGGGGAATCGGCGTACTCGATGGTGCACGCGGTGAAGGCGGGTATCAAGGACGCGGTGAGCCCGCAGGAGCTGTTCAGCGATCTCGGACTCAAATACGTCGGACCCGTCGACGGGCACGACATCGTCGCGCTGGAGGCCGCGCTGCGCCGGGCCAAGGATTTCGGCGGCCCGGTCGTCGTGCACGCGGTCACCCAGAAGGGCCGCGGCTACGAGCACGCCGAGAATCACGTGGCCGACCAGATGCACGCCTGCGATCCGATCGACCCGCTCACCGGCCGCCCGCTGGCCGGGAAGAAAGCGCTCGGCTGGACGTCGGTCTTCTCCGAGGAACTCATCGCTCACGCCGAGCGTCGCGACGATATCGTCGCGATCACCGCCGCCATGCCGGGGCCGACCGGACTCGCGCCGTTCGGCGAACGTTTCCCGGACCGGATGTTCGACGTCGGCATCGCCGAACAGCATGCGATGGCTTCGGCCGCCGGACTCGCCCTCGGCGGGATGCACCCGGTGGTCGCGATCTATTCCACGTTCCTCAACCGCGCCTTCGATCAACTGCTGATGGATGTGGCGCTGTTGAAGCAGCCGGTGACCGTCGTCCTCGACCGCGCCGGCATCACCGGACCCGACGGCGCCAGCCACAACGGCATGTGGGATCTCTCGCTGCTCGGCATCGTTCCCGGCATCAAGGTCGCCGCCCCGCGCGACGCGGCCACCCTGCGCGAGGAATTGAGCGAAGCGCTCGCCGTCAACGACGGCCCCACCGTTATCCGCTTCCCGAAGGGAAGTGTGGGCGAGGACATCTCGGCGGTCGAACGACTCGACGGCGTGGATGTGCTGCGCCTGGCGGCCTCCGACGGCGGCACCGCGCGGACCAGGCGCGGCGACGTCCTGCTCGTCGCGGTAGGCCCGTTCGCCGTCACCGCCATGAAGGTCGCGGAACTACTGGAACCCCAGGGTATTTCGGTCACCGTCATCGATCCGCGCTGGGTGCTGCCGGTTTCCGACACCATCGTCAAACTCGCCGAGAACTATCACCTGGTGGTCACCCTGGAAGACGGTGGTCTGCACGGCGGTATCGGGTCGACAGTCTCGGCGCGGCTGCGTGCCGCCGGACTCGATGTCGCCACCCGCGATCTCGGTGTGCCACAGGAATTCCTCGACCATGCCTCGCGCGGTGATGTGCACGCCGAACTCGGCCTCACCGCGCCGGATATCTCCCGCCGCATCGCGGGCTGGCTGGACGCGCGCTCGGTGCACGTGCGGACATCCGCGGAACCGGGAGGGGCCCTCGGCTGAGATTCGCCGACCGGACGGCTGCGCCCCGAGGTCGTCGTGGCCCTTGTCGTCGGTCGCCCGGATCCGCCGTCACTGCTCCCGTGGCGTCAGCGCCTCGGTCAGAACCGGTACTGCCAGTTCCCGCTGCCACGGTCTCGCGCCGCCCGATTTGAGGAATCCGTCGATCGTGGCCGACAGTTCCTCCGGGTCGCCGACCTTGTCGTAATCCGGCAGTCCGTCCCAGCACAGTCGCCGGACGAGGTCGGGGGAGAGAAGATTCTCCACCGGAATCGCGTGCGTGGTGGACAGTTCACCCATCGCCGCGCGGGCGCGGGCAAGCCGGGCCGCCGCGGTCGGGTCGCGCCGTTCCCAGCGGTTCACCGGGGGCGGTCCGTCGAACGGTTGGGTGAGCGGTGGCAGGTCACTGTCGGGCAGGGCGCGGGCCCGGTCGACGGCGGCCAGCCAATCGCGCGAATACCGGCGCTGACGTGGGCCGCCGAATACCGGCAGCGCCCGCAACTGCGCGATGGTCCGAGGATCGGTGGTGGCGGCGGACACGATCGCCGCGTCCGGCAGGATCCGGGCGGGCGCCACATCCCTTGCCCGCGCGAGCGTGTCGCGCGCTGTCCATAACTCGCGCACGACGGCCAGCTGCCTGGCGCGGCGCAGCGTGTGGATGCCGGAGGTGCGTCGCCAGCGATCCGGTTTCGGCGCGGACGGCTCGGCGGTCCTGACATACTCGAATTCCTGCGCGGCCCAATCGGATTTGCCCTGTTCATCCAGGGCGGCGGCGACTTCGTCGCGTAATTCGAGCAAGAGTTCGACATCGAGCGCGGCGTAGTTCAGCCACTCGTCGGGTAGCGGCCGGGTCGACCAGTCGGCCGCGCCGTGGCCTTTGCGGAGCGCGCGCCCGAGTAGACGTTCGACCATCGCCGCCAATCCGACTCGTTCGAACCCGGCGAGCCTGCCGCCGAGTTCGGTATCGAACAGCCGCGCCGGGCGCAGCCCGAGTTCGGCCAGGCCGGGCAGATCCTGGTCCGCCGAATGCAGCACCCACTCCAGATCGTTGATCGCCGCGGCCAGCGGGCCGAGCGCGTCGGTCACCGGAATCGGGTCGACCAGGAAGGTGCCTGCACCTGCCCGGCGTAACTGGATCAGATACGCGCGGGCCGAGTAGCGGAAACCGGACGCGCGTTCGGCGTCCACCGCCAGCGGCCCGCTACCAGCGGTGATCCGCGCGGCGGCATCGGCGACCTCGGCGGCGGTGACCAGGACCGGTGGCACTCCATCGGCGGGGGCGAGCAGTGGTTCTGCTGTACTGTCTCCCACGATGTGCCCATTTTCGGGCTTATCTGCTACCGGCATAGACCTGAACTTTACGTTGCTGTCAACTGAGGTCGTTGCTGGTATACGACTCTGGCCGCAGATGTGTGATACCGGCCGGTGGCAAACCCGCCGAATAGGCGAGCACCTCGCAGAAGGCTTCGACGTGCGGACGCATATCCGTTGTCACCGCGGTCCAGGAGGCTCGTAGCTCCAATTGGTGCGCGCGGGGCGGGCCGGCGATATCGCCGTAGCGCACCGAACTGGTCGAGGTGACGGTGCCGCCGAGGGCGGTGAACAACTCCGGCCGCGACTCCAGCGCGTCGACCAGCCAACTCCACGCCACCTCGGGTAGCAGCGGGTCGGTGGCCAGCGAGGCGTCGATATCGGCCTGGATATAGGCGACCAGCCGGAACACCCCGTGCCAGGCGTCGTCGCCGTCGGGATCGTGTAACAGGATCAGTCGGCCGAAGGCGTCGCCTTCGGAATCGATCGGAACCACGGGGGTTTCGAGATGTTTGACCTCGGCGCCGACGGCATAGGAGTACGGAGCAAGGCGTTGTGGGGGCCGGATGGGCGCAAGCTCGATCCGGGGGTGCACGGTTGCGGAGCCCATCGCCTCGACCGCAGCGCGAAACGGAGCTGGTTCGCCATCGGATCCCTCGGTCGGTGCGGCGCCGTCGCGGATGTCGAGCGGTGTCACGAAAGCGACGGTAGACCTTGTGCACCCGGCGGGGTCGGAGGCGCGCCGCACGCCGGAGCTCGCGGTCCTTCCAGCACCCCTCGCGGGCCGTGCGCGCGGAGGTGGGCTCGCGCCCGAGGGTCCGGCGCCGCCGCCTACGATGAGCGGTGATGAGCACTCATACCCGCCGCCGGTTGACCGATGCCCCGTTCCTGGCCGCCGCCACCGGTGGCGAGCCGAGCAGGCGGCCGGTCTGGTTCATGCGGCAAGCCGGTCGGTCGCTGCCCGAATATCGCGAATTGCGCAAGGGCGTCGGCATGCTCGAGTCGTGCTTCGATCCGGAACTGGTGTGTGAGATCACCATGCAGCCGATCCGCAGGCACGGCGTGGACGCGGCGATTCTGTTCTCCGATATCGTCGTTCCGCTCAAGGCCGCTGGTATCGACCTCGATATCGTGCCCGGCGTCGGACCGGTGGTGGCCTCGCCGGTTCGTTCCGTCGCGGATGTGCGGGCATTGCCGCGCCTGCGCCCCGAGGAGGTGGGGGCGGTCACCGACGGGGTGCGGCTGCTCACCGACGCGTTGGGCGACACCCCGCTGATCGGCTTCGCGGGCGCGCCGTTCACCCTGGCGTCGTACCTGGTCGAGGGCGGGCCGAGTAAGAATCACGAGCGCACCAAGGCGATGATGTACGCCGACCCGCAGACCTGGCATGCCCTGCTCGGCGCGCTCACCGACATCACCATCGCCTTCCTGCAGGCACAGCTCGCGGCGGGCGTCGACGCGGTGCAACTGTTCGACTCGTGGGCGGGCGCCCTCTCGCTGGCCGATTACCGCACCTTCGTGCTCCCGCATTCCGAGCGGGTCTTCGCCGAGATCGCGGACGCGGGCGTGCCGAGGATCCACTTCGGCGTAGGTACCGGCGAACTGCTCGGGGCCATGGGCGAGGCGGGCGCCGATGTCGTCGGCGTCGACTGGCGGGTGCCGCTCACCGAGGCCGTGCGTCGCGTCGGTCCGGGAAAGGCGTTGCAGGGCAACCTCGATCCCGCGGTGCTCTTCGCCGGTTCGGCCGCCGTCGAAACCGAGGCCAGGCGGATCGCGGCGGAAGCCGACGAGGCGATCACGCTCGGCGCGGCTGGTCATATCTTCAATCTCGGCCACGGTGTCCTGCCCGATACCGACCCGGGGGTGCTCACCGCGCTGGTGCAACTCGTGCACGAACTCTGAGAGTTCCCTCTTCGCCGCGCGGGTGACCGGACGGCGCGCCGCCCGGGTGGTGCGTACCGACGAGGGTTCTCCCTGCCCGCGACGGCTGCGGCGACCGGTCGTGCCGGGAGATCGGGTCGGGGGATACGGTCGTCGTATGAGGATCGCGGTGATTGGTGGCGGGGTCAGCGGATTGATGGCGGCGTATCGGCTGCGCACGATACTCGGCGACGGCGCCGATATCGTTGTGATCGAACGCAGGCAGCGGCTCGGCGGAATTCTGCACACCGGTGAATTGGCGAAGCATCCCGTTGATCTGGGGGCGGAGGCATTCGTCGGGCGGCGTCCCGAGATGCCAGCCCTGCTGCGGGAACTCGGATTGGAACAGCAACTGGTGTTTCCGGCCGGACGCACGCCGCTGGTCTGGTCGGGCGGCGTCGCGCATCCGATGCCGCAGGGCACGCTGATGGGGATTCCGTCGACCGCCGAGTCGATGCGCGGTCTGGTCGACGACGAGACCGTGGCGATGATCGCCGACGAGCCGCGACGCCCGCTCGCCTGGTACCCCGACGCCGATATGGACGTGTACAGCCTGGTCGCGAGCCGTTTCGGCGCGCAGGTGGCCGAACGCAGCGTCGATCCGCTGCTCGGCGGCGTCTACGCGGGCAGTTCCCGGTCCATCGGCGTGCGTGCGGCGCTGCCGACCCTGGCCGCCGCACTGGACGCGGGCGCTACCAGCCTGACCCACGCGGTGGCCGCCGCCCTGCCGCCGCCCTCCGACACCCCCGTCTTCGGCGGTATTCGTGACGGATACCGCGTACTGCTGCAAGCGCTTTCGGAGCGCTCCGGCGCCCGCTCGCTGACCGCGACCGCGGCGACGAGGCTGGCCAGGTCGACGCGCGGCTGGGTGGTGGATCCGATCGGCGCGGTGGACGCCGTCGTGCTGGCCACTCCCGCGCCCGTCGCCGCCCGGTTGCTGCGCACCGTCGCGCCCGCCGCCGCCGCGGCTGCCGCCGGTATCGAAGTGTCCTCCTCGGTCGTCGTCGCGCTCTCCCTGCCGAGGAATACCGCGCTGCCCGACAATTCCGGCATCCTCGTGGCGACGGGAGAACCGCTGCGCGCCAAGGCATTCACCCTCTCCAGTCGCAAATGGCCGCATCTGGCCGCGCGCGAGACCGCCCTGGTCCGCGCCTCCTTCGCCAAATTCGGGGACGACGCGCCGTTGTCCTGGACCGATGACGAACTGATAGCCGCCGCCTCCGAGGATCTGGCCACCGTCACCGGCATCCCTATCGACCCACTCGAAGCCGTCGTCCAGCGCTGGCCGGGTGGCCTGGCCCAATACGCCCCCGGCCACCTCGATCGTGTGGCAGAAATCGAATCGGCCACCGCCGAATTCGATGATCTCGCGATCGCGGGCGCCTACCTGCACGGAGTAGGCGTACCCGCCTGCGTCGCCACCGGAGAACGCGCCGCCCGACACCTCGCCGCCCGATACGCTCCGCGGTCGTAGTCCCGCACTCGCCGGATCTTTCGCCGCGGTCGCAAGCCGCACGTAATGTGTTACGGGTCACAATTACCCGTGTTCCGGAGGCGGCTGCATCGAATGTGGCGCGGATCGCATCGGATATCGGCGAATCCGCATCGCCGCAGCGTAAAAAGCCGCACGCCGCGGAGTAATTTAGCCCACCCGCATACGATGCGTCGATTCCCTGTGGCTATCGGTAGCGTCTGGTCTATGCAGCTCTCCCGGTTTACCGATATCGGCCTTCGGGCCATCATGCGGTTGGCGGTGAGCGAGGCGGCGGATGGGCGTGTGACGACCAGGACGATCGCCCGGCAGGTCGACGTCTCCGAACATCACGTGGCGAAGGCGGTGTCCCGGCTGGTCGATCTCGGCCTGGTCGAGGCACAACGCGGGCGTACGGGTGGTCTGTTCATCACCCCGGCGGGTCGTGCGGTCTCGGTGGGCAGGCTCATCCGGGATCTGGAGGGCGGACGCGAGGTAGTGGCCTGTGAAGGTGCGCATCCGTGCCCGCTGGTGAGCGGTTGCCGGTTGCGGCGGGCGCTGGCCGACGCCGAGGAGGCGTTCTACCGCGAACTCGACAAGTACACCGTCGCCGATCTCGTCACCGCGCCAACGGCCGGATTGCTGCGATTGATCGCCACCTCCCCGGTGCGCGATTCCGAGGAGAGAGAGGAACTCCGATGAACGCCGCGATCCGCAGCGAACCCGAGCTCGAGGCGAACCACGCCGATATCGTGCGCGCCACCCTTCCGCTGGTGGGAGCGCATATCGATGAGATCACCACGGTGTTCTATCGCACCCTGTTCCACAACCACCCCGAGTTGATCCGCGATCTCTTCAATCGCGGCAATCAGGCCGAAGGTTCCCAGCCGCGGGCGCTGGCCGCCTCCATCGCGCATTTCGCCACCTACCTGGTCGATCCCGAACTGCCGCATCCGGTGGCCCTGCTGTCGCGCATCGGCCACAAACATGCCTCGCTCGGCATCACCGCCGACCAGTACCAGGTGGTGCACGACAATCTCTTCGCCGCGATCGTTGCCGTACTCGGCGCCGATGTAGTGACCGAGCCTGTGGCCGAGGCCTGGGACCGGGTGTACTGGTTGATGGCGAACGCGCTGATCGATCTGGAGAAGGAACTCTACGTAGAGGCCGGTGTCGAACCGGGTGCGGTCTTCCGCAACGTGACCGTGGTGTCCCGCGTGGAGGATGTTCCCGGTGTCACCGTATTCACCGTCGAATCCGCCGATTCGGCTACCGCGCTGCCCGAATTCCTTCCCGGACAATATATTTCGGTGGGCGTCCGGCTGCCCGACGGCGCACGTCAACTCCGTCAGTACAGCCTGGTCGACGCACCCGGTAATGGCCGCCTCGCCTTCGCGGTGAAGCGTGTCGAGGCGCTGCAGGAACGTCCGGCCGGGGAGGTATCGTCCTGGCTGCACGCCAATCTCGGCGTGGGGGACACCCTCGAGATCACCCTGCCCTTCGGCGATGTCACCGTCGACACCGACGCGACGACACCGCTGGTGCTGATTTCGGCGGGTATCGGCGCGACCCCGATGATCGGCATCCTGGAGTATCTCGCCGCACGCGCACCGCACCGACAGGTGCTCGTCGTCCACGCCGACCGTTCCCCGCAGACGCATCCGCTGCGTGCCCGGCTGTTGGACCTCGGCGCCCGACTGCCCGAGTCGACCCTGGAAATCTGGTACGAAGAACCGACCGAGGGCGCCCACCACGGCTGGATCGACCTGTCGGTACTCGACCTGCCTGTCGACGCCGACATCTACCTCTGTGGCGCGACGGAATTCCTGCGCGCGGTGCGAAACCAGTTGAGCACCGCCGGAATTGCCGACCATCGCGTCCACGTCGAGGAGTTCAGCCCGACCGACTGGCGGGTCGGCATCGAGACGGCGTAGCCCCGCCCGGCACGGCAATCGGTCCGCCGCGGCGCCGAAATCCGAGGATTTCGGCGCCGCGAACGGCCCACCCATATACCCCGACTCCGCCCAGTGGCACGATAGGAATCATGGCGCGACTCGACTACCAGGCCCTCAACTCCACCATCCGTTACCTGATGTTCTCGGTGTTCCAAGTGAAGCCCGGTGTGCTCGGTGAGGATCGTGCCAAGGCGATCGCGGACGCACAGGCGTTCTTCGACGGCTTCGCCGATCGTGAGGTGGTGGTTCGTGGCATCTACGACGTGGCGGGCATGCGCGCCGACGCCGACTTCATGATCTGGACCCACGCCGAGCGCGTGGAGGATCTACAGGCCGCGTACGCGGATTTCCGCCGTACCACCGAACTCGGCCGCGCCAGCACCCCGGTGTGGAGCAATGTGGCGGTGCACCGTCCGGCCGAATTCAACAAGAGTCATATCCCGGCCTTTCTGGCCGGTGAGGACGCGGGCAACTACATCTGCGTGTACCCGTTCGTCCGCTCCTACGAGTGGTACCTGCTGCCCGACGAGCAGCGGCGCAAGATGCTCGCCGATCACGGGAAAGCCGCCAGGGGCTACCCGGATGTGCGCGCCAATACGGTGAGTTCCTTCGCGCTCGGCGACTACGAGTGGATTCTCGCCTTCGAGGCGCCGGAACTGCATCGCATCGTCGATCTCATGCGCGATCTGCGCGCCACCGAGGCGCGACTGCACGTGCGGGAGGAGATCCCGTTCTTCACCGGACCTCGGGTCGAACTGGATAAGCTCATCGCCTCGCTGCCCTGACCACCGTCACACCCGCGTTATCCCGCGGCTCGTGCGGCG
This sequence comes from Nocardia sp. NPDC005366, assembly GCF_040606855.1. Taxonomy (NCBI): domain Bacteria; kingdom Bacillati; phylum Actinomycetota; class Actinomycetes; order Mycobacteriales; family Nocardiaceae; genus Nocardia; species Nocardia sp. NPDC005366. The sequence continues at coordinate 55,913 of NZ_JBEXFQ010000010.1, read as the reverse complement.
CATGCCCCGGCAAGTCGGGGCATGCGCACCTGGTTCGTCAACACCTACGCTGCGGCAAGAGCGCAGCAGGTTCTCACTGCGCTGCGGTGTCCGCGGGGTGCAGCCGCAGCGCGATCGAATTGATGCAGTAGCGCTTGTCGGTGGGCGTGCTGTACCCCTCGCCCTCGAACACATGGCCGAGGTGGCTGTGGCATTCCGCGCACAGCACCTCGACCCGGTGCATACCGAGTGTGTCGTCGGAGCGCAGGATCACCGCCTCCGATTTCGCCGGGTCGAAGAACGACGGCCAACCGCAATGCGAATCGAATTTCTCGGTACTGCGGAATAATTCGGCCCCGCAGGCACGACATGCGTAGACGCCCTCGGTTTTGGTGTCGGTGTACTCACCGACGAAGGGACGTTCGGTCGCGGCCTGTCGCAGCACCGCGTACTCCTCGGGATTCAGCTTGGCCTTCCATTCCTGGGGCGTCAGCTGGATTTTCGGGCTGGGCGGTGACGTATCGGCGTCGGCACTCATGACTCCACGCTAATACGTTTCTCCTCCAGGGGCGCCGACCCGTTGCGCGGCCTCGGCGTATCAGTCGCGGGCAGCTCCGCGACGGTTCCGGCCACCTCGGGTTCGGCGCTGTCCTGAGTGCGGGAATCCGGCGCTTCGCTCATCCACGGCGGATCGATGGTGCCGGTGGACAGACGTCCCTCCCTGCGGGCCGCCAGGTAGCGGTCGCCGAGTACGCAGAAGATCACCAGTAGCAGCAGCGTCCAGCCGAAGGTGATGCGCAGGTATTCCACGTTGCGCCCGATGTTCTGCCACCGGTCCGACAGCCATTTGTCGTAGGACATGAACCCGAAGACCGCGAGCCAGGCCGGCCAGTTGCGCAGCACCGAATTGCGCAGCACCACCGTCATCAGCAGCGGGAACAGCATCATCGAGTAGTACATCTGCCCGAGTCCTGGCAGCAGGAAGGACGCGGTCAGCAGCACGCCGGAGGACGTCGTCACGAAGAACAGCTCGTCGGAGCGGTAGTAGCGGTACAGCAGCCACAGCGAGACGGCGACGAGAACCGCCATCGTCACGCGGATGCCCCACGTCAGCCATTCGGGCAGTCCGTAGTAGGCGGCGTTGCCCGCGATCGCGCTGTTGAAGTAGTCCCTGGTCTCGAGAATGTAGGGCAGGGTCCTGGAGAAGAACTGATCCGCGTCCTTCACCAGCGGCCAGGCGATCGCCGTCGCCGCCACGGGTACGCCGATCGCGGTGATGAACACCTTCCACTGCCCGCGGGCAGCCGCGATCAAGATCAATGGCGCCAGCGTGGGTTTCACGGTGATGCTCAAACCGAGCACGACACCCGCCCACAGATCACGGCGCTGCAACAGCAGGTGGATGAACAGCAGTTCGGCCAGCAGGATGCAGCCGTTCACATTGGTGAAAACCAGGGTGTTGATGACTGTTTCGGACATGAACATCGCCAGCAGCAGCGCGGGCGCGGCCACCGAATTCACGGTGTACTTGAACAGTCGCAGCAGCAAATACCAGGCGAGCAGGATCGCGGCGGCATTGAGCAGGATGAAACACCACCGCGACTTCTCCGGATCGATGATCGCGAGCGGCGCGATCAGCAGGGTGCCGCCGGGCGGGTACAGGTAGTGCGGATCGACAGAATCGAAATTCGCCGTGTACACCGGGAGGCCGTTGAGGAAGGCCTTCGACGCGTTGTACACCGGTCTGTAGTCATCGGTGACGAACCCGTTGACAGCCTTGATGAAGACCCGGTTCAGCACGGTCATGACCGCGATGGGCCACAATGCGAACTTGATCACCTCGGCGGTGGTACGAGCGGTGCGCGGCTCGATCTGTCGAAGTAACACTGGGGCACGGTACACCGGATCCGTGGCGGACAGGTTGCCGGGATCGTTTGCGAACGTGCCGGACGGGGCCTCAGGCCGGGCAGGCCGTCCCGTCGGCGGGCAGCTTCGCGGTCTTCAGATAGTCCAGCAGCGCGCGCTGGGCGCAGCCGGAATGGGTGAAGACCGGATGGCCCCAGCCCTGCCAGGTCACGGTGGCGTGCCGGGCCCCCGCGGCTCCGAGCACGCCGGTCACCGAGGCGGGGCCCGCGCCGCCGACCACCGGATCGGCTATGCCACCTATGACCATTACCGGGAGATTCAGTTTCGTCGGTAGCGCCGGGGCGCCCGCGACCGGCCACGCGGCGCAGGCGAGCAGCGCAACGGCGGCGGATTCGCCGAAGACCGGATACTTCTGTCCCCAGGTGGTCATCAGTTCCTGGGCCTTGGTCGGCGTCGGGGGTTGCTGGGTGTCGGTACACCGGTTGACGAACTGTCCGTCGCTGGCGGTCGCGGCGGATTCACGCAGGATCAGCTTGCCGAGTGCGCCGCGATCGCCGCGCCCGGCCGCCGACAGCGCGTCGGCGAGTTCGGTGACCCGGACGGCCTGATCGGCGCGCGGACCGCCGAGGAATCCGGTGACGGCGGTGAGGAGGGCATTCGCCGAAATATCACCGAGTCCGCCGTCGCCTGCCCGCTTCACCAGATCGGCCACCGCGGCGCGCGGGTCGGCGCCGAGCGAACAACCGAGTCCTGTGCAGCGCTGCGCGAAACCGTTCAGCGCCGCCTCCGCGCCCTGGAGCCGCTGTTCTTCCCTGGTGACGGCGTCGGTGCCGACGGATTCGGGGGAGTCCAGAACCAGCCTGGCCAGGTGATCGCCGAATTTGCGGGCGTAGCTGAGCGCGACCTTCGCGCCGTTGCCGGTGCCGAGCAGGTCGATGCGATCCACCTGCCATTGTTTGCGCAGCTGCTCGATGTCGTCGGCGGCGTGCGGCGCGTCGAAGGTGCCCTCGTAGGGCTGTAGGAAGTCTCGGCAGGCGATGGTGCCGTCCTGGCTGAATTCGGTGACCGCCGCCACCGGATCGTTCGCTCCCGGACCGAACTGGGCGTTGTCGGCGAGGCCGCGACGGATATCGAGCGGCAGGCAGTCGATCGGCTGGGAAGTGCCGAGACCGCGCCGGTCCACGGCAACGATCGGGCGATCGGCCAGCACCGCGCCGCCGCCGACCGCGAGCCCGGCCAGGGTCGCGGTGGACGAACGGTCCGTGCCGGAGCTCAGCACGAGCGGCGGCACATCGGTGGGTGTCTGTGCCAGCCGCGCCCGCATCGCCCCGGTGCGGAAACTGCCGAGGACGCCGCCCGAAGCATCGATCGGTGTCGAGTATTCGGCGCAGTCGAGCACAAGGCCCGTCGGGGCAGGCCCGAGACCGAGCAGATCCAGCGTGGGCGCGGTGCAGTCACGCCAGCTCAAATCGGTCTTGGGCACCTCGGCCACCGGCGGCGCCGCGGCGGCCGAGGTGGTCGGCTCGCTCGCGACCGCGGGACGCTCGACCGCGACGCCGGGTCGGTCGGAGGGGCCAGCACCGCAACCGGCGATCATGATCGAGAGTGCCGAGGCCACGACGGCGGCTCGAGTCCAGCGCATGGGCTACAGCCTGCCAGGTTCGGCCCTGGGTTTCACACAGCGGGCGTAGATGCGCCGCCGTCGTCGTGCTGTCGAGGTCGTCAGTACCTGGCCCAGCGGGTCAGGATGGTGCCGTCGGTGTCGAACAGCGTATGCCTGCGTCGCATGGGTCGCTGGAATTCGTGCGCGGACAGCGAGATTCGCCGCGCGGTACCGCCGACCAGCAGTGGCGCCGTGGTGAGGCACAACTCGTCGACCGCGTCCGCCTCGAGCAGTTCGCCGAACAGATGCGGTCCGCCCTCGCACAGCACCCGATACAGACCGCGTTCGGCCAGCGCGGCGAGTAATGCCTTGGGCGTCACCGCGACGCCGCCCGCTTCGATCACCTGGGCGCCCGCGTCGGCGAGTTGACGTTTGCGCGCCGCGGGCGCGGTGGCCGTGGTGAGGATCAGCGGTTCGACGGTGGTGTCGTTGAACAACCGGCATTCTGGTTCGAGTGCCGCGCTCGCGGTGACCACGGCGATCGGCGGGGGCGTGCCGTCGGGATGTCCGCCGAGACCCCTGGCGTGGAGCGCGCGGCGGCGATCGGCATCGGTCTTGGCACCGCCGTAGTTCTCCGCGCGCACCGTGCCCGCGCCGACCAGGATCACGTCGGCGAGGTCGCGCAACATCATGAACACGGTCTTGTCGGCCGCGGTGCCGAGACCCGCGGACAGATCACCGCTGGTAGCGGCCCCGTCGATGCTGGAGACGAAATTCGCACGGACCCAGGGGGCGTCGAGGGACGATGGATAGGCGTACAGCTCTGCCAGGTCGTCGGCGTTCAGCTCTGTGAGCTGGATCGCATTGTGGATACGCTGCATGAAACAACATCACACCACGTTATTAGGCTTCGTCCATGCAAGAACGCCTCGTCGATCGCCACCCTGAGGTTCCGGCGGACCAACTCGTCGCTCAGATGGTGCCGCCTCCCACGTTCGACGAGGTCAGTTTCGCCTCCTACATTCCCGATCCGGGCGAGCCGAGTCAGGCTGCCGCGGTGGGTAAGGCCGAGGACTTCTCCAAGCAGGTCGCCAAGATCCAGCACGCGGCCAACAAGAAGAACCTGTTCGGCAAGAAGAAGCAGGTGGACGGGGCGGGGCTGTACCTGGACGGCGGCTTCGGCGTCGGCAAGACACATCTGCTCGCCTCGATCTTCCACAGTGCGCCCGCGCCGAAATCCTTCGGCACCTTCGGCGAACTCACCAACCTGGTCGGTGCGCTCGGCTTCAACAATGCCCTGGAACGGCTGGCGGGCAACAGCGTGCTCTGCATCGACGAATTCGAACTCGACGATCCGGGCGACACCATGCTGGTCTCGCGACTGCTGACCGAGTTGTCCGCGCGCGGCGTCTCGATCGCCGCCACCTCCAACACACTGCCCGGCCAGTTGGGCGAAGGTCGTTTCGCCGCACAGGATTTCATGCGCGAGATCAAGAAACTCGGCGCGATCTTCGAAGCCGTGCGCGTCGACGGCCCGGATTACCGGCATCGCGATCTGCCGCCCGCCCCCGAGCCGACCTCGCCCGAACTACTGGCCGATCGGGCCGCGGCCACACCGGGTTCGACCTTCGACGAATTCGACGCGCTGCTGAAACATCTGAGCACGCTGCATCCGTCCAAATACGGCGCGCTGATCTCCGGGGTGTCGGCGGTGTTCATCGGCGGGGTGCGCCCGGTCGACGATCAGGCCGTCGCGCTGCGCATCGTCGTGCTGGCCGACCGGCTTTACGACGCCAGCGTGCCGGTCACCGTCTCGGGCGCCAAACTGGATCAGATCTTCTCCCAGGAGATGCTCGACGGCGGGTACCGCAAGAAGTACCTGCGCGCGATCTCCCGTCTGCTGGCGCTGTCGCGCTTCGAGGCCGCTCCGGCGTGAACGCCGCTGACATCGTCGGAGTACCGGGGACGTCGGGGTACCGGGGACGTCGGAGTACCCGGGGACAATGAAGGGAGCCGACCACCGTGGTCAGTAATCGCGTCATCCGCGCGTCCGTCGCCGCAACGACAGGTTTGGCGATCTTGTTCGGCCCGGTGCTCGCCACCGCGGTCGCAGCACCGGCGCCCGCCTCCGAGACGGTCTTCGACCGCGCGCTCGGCGTGCATGGCGTCCAGAACGCCCGCGACGCCGGCGGCTACCGCACCACCGACGGCCGCTGGGTGCGGACCGGGCGGGTCTACCGCACCGGCCAGTTGAACAACGCCACCCCCGCGGACCTGGCGGTGCTGACCGAGCGGAACGTCAGGGTCGTCGCCGATCTGCGCACCGGCCTCGAGCGCGCCGCCGGGGCGGACCGGGTGCCCGCCGGTGTCACCGAGCACTGGGACGACGTCATCGGCCAGGCCCCGCCGCAGACCCTGGTCACCACCCTGACCGGCGGTGACGACCTGTATCGCGCCTTCATCACCGCCCCCGGCGCGAACCAGGCCTTCGCGTCCGTGCTGCGCGACATCATCGCCACCACGGACGGCGCCGTGCTGTACCACTGCACCGCGGGCAAGGATCGCACCGGCTGGACCTCGGCGGTGCTGCTGAGCATTCTCGGTGTCGACCGCGACACCGTGCGTCAGGACTACCTGCTGTCCAACCAGTATCGCGGCGCCGACGAGTCCGATCCGCTCAACGGTGTGCAGGCGGCCTGGCTCGATGCCGCCTTCGATCAGGCCGAGCGGACCTACGGCAGTTTCGAGAACTATGTCCGCGACGGTCTGAAGCTGAGCGCCGCCGATATCGCCGCCTTGAAAACCGCGATGCTGGCCTGATTTCGGGGAGTCGCCCCTGGGTCAGAACACCAACTGCATCACGAAATCGTCGTGGAGTTGATTGCCGACGGGGAAGGTTTTGGTGGCGATCCTTCGGAATCCGTGTTTGGCGTAGAAGCGCTGGGCGCGTTCGTTCTTCTGGTTGACGCCGAGCCACACACTTTTCGCGCCGTCCTCGCGAGCGCGGTCGAGGGCGGCGCGCATCAACGCCGTGGAGATGCCGCTGCCGTGGTGGCCGGGGAGCACATACAACTTGGAGATCTCGACCGTCGGCCGCAGGTCCACCGCCTTCGCGACGTCCGGGTCCTCGGGATCGCCCGCGTGCAGCATCGCGTAGCCGACGATGGCCCCGTCCGCGACGGCCTTGAGCACGGTGATGGTGGGGTCGGTCAGATATTCGCCGAAACGTTCACCGGACAGCACCTGGGTAATGAAGATCTCGATGTCGTCCGGCGTCGCATCGGGTGGGCACGCGAGCGGAAAGGTCGCGGCCGCAACGTCACTGAGGGCTTCGGCGTCCCACAGTCCGGCCCGGTCGACGGTGACGGGGATGTTGCTCATGTGTCCAGTACAGCATGTCCTGCCGTCGATTCCGGCTGCTCGCCCCCTTCGGCTCCGGAATGGAAGGCCCAGGCCAGCATCATCAACGCCGCCGCGCAGATCAGCGGGACCACGAAACCGACCCGATAGGTGAGCGCCGCCGTGATGCCGCCGACGACCACCCCGGCGATCAGTGTTCCCGCGTAATTGAACAGGTTGAGCCGCGCGATGAGCGCGTCCAGCGCCGGTCCGCTCGCCAGTTGCCCCGCCTCGCTGAAGCACAGCGGAGCGATCACCCCGATGCCGAGTCCGGCGATCAGAAATCCCGCGATCGCGAGTGCCGGGCCCGGCGCGGCGACCACCACCGTCATCCCGGTCACCCCGAGGACGGCCACCGCGCGCACCACGCGACGCGGCCCGAAGCGGCGTACCCCGATATCGCCGGTGAGTCTGGCCAGCAGCGCCGCGCCCTGATACGCGGCCAGCGCCAGCGCCGCGGTCGCCGAACTCGCGAGCAATTCGTCGGTCAGGTAGAGCCCGGACCAGCTGCCAACGGCCAGATCGATGGCGAAGACCAACGCGATGGCGACACCGAGCGCGAGAAAGGCGGGCAGCGCGACCGGGCCGCCGGTCGCCGCTGCCCGTTCCGTCGGAGCCTGTTCGGCCGCGCTCGGACCGAGCAGACGCGGCCCGACGAGCAATCCGGCCACCAGCACCAGCGCGGCGGCGACGAGCAGCGACAGGCGCAGGGAGATGTCGAGAGCCTCGGTGGTCGCCACGAACAGCGCGCCGCCGATCGATCCCGCGCTCCACGCCGCGTAGAACGACGCGAGAATGAATGTGCCGTAGCCGTGCTGGATGAACACCGCCTGCATATTCGTGCTCGCGTCGACGATGCCGAGTGCTATCCCGTAGCAGCCGAGCGTCACCAGCAGCATCGCCGTATTCGGCGCCAGCGCGATAGCGCAGCCGGTCACCGTGATCAGCAGCAGTCCGAGGCGCAGCGTGGTCCGGCTCGACCAGTGTGTCGCGAGTTTCTCGGCCGCGACGCTGCCGCCGCCCGCCAGCAGTGAGGCCAGCAGGACTCCCGCGGCGATAGTCCCGTCCGAGAGCCCGAACTTGTCCTGCTGCTGCGGGAGGTGACTGAGGACGACGGCGAAGAAGAAACCCTGCGTCCCGAAGGCGAACGAGTCGGCGATCCGGGCTCGCCGCAGGTCGGGTGCGATCGAACTCATCCAAGGAGGGTAGCGGCGCGCACACGCCCTCGCGCCGTGACGGTGAAACCCCGACGATCGCGGGTGCGCAACATCACCATGGCGTCGGTGGGCAAGGTTCGTTCGGTGGTCACACCGCGCGATCGGTCGACGTTCACCAGGCTGGACACCGCCGGATCCGAGCAAATCGGGCACGCGGGCTTTGTTGTCGCGTGCGTACGGGTAATCTCGGTGCCCATGACGAGCGGGAACCGCATCGCGATCGTAGGTGCGGGCATTGCAGGCCTGGCCTATGCGAAGGTCTTGAGCCGGGAAGGTTTTCCGATCGAGGTGTTCGAAAAGGCACCCGATGTCGGCGGCGTGTGGAGTGCCACACGCCGCTACCCGGGCCTGCACACCCAGAACACGAAGCGGACCTACCGTTTCTCGGACTTCCCGATGCCCGAGGACTACCCGGACGTACCCGATGGCGCCCAGATGCAGGCCTACCTCGAGGGTTACGTCCGGCACTTCGGGCTCGGCGACAGTCTGCGGCTGGGGACCGAGGTCGTCGCCGCGGATCCGGTGGACAGCGGCTGGCTGCTGGAGATCCGCGATCACACCGGTATCCACCGTGCCTCCTGCGACCATCTGGTGGTCGCGAACGGAGTCTTCAGCGATCCCGCGATCCCCGATTTCCGTGGCGCGGACCTGTATCGGGTCGGCGGCGGCACACTGCTGCACTCCTCGCAATTCCACGATGTCGAATCCGTCCGCGGCAAAACCGTGCTCGTCGTCGGCTACGGCAAGTCGGCCTGCGACATCGCCGAGGCCGTGAGCCACGTCGCGGCCTCGACCCGAGTGGTGGCCCGCCGGTTGCTGTGGAAGATGCCGCGCAAACCCGGACTCGGTCTCGACTCCGAGCGCCTGGCGCTGACCCGCCTGGGCGAGGCGCACTTCCGCTACCACAAGCTGAACCGTTTCGAACGTTTCCTGCACGGTCGGGGTCGTTCGTTCCGCGACAGCAATTTCGACGTCATGCGTGAACTCGCGACGAAGAAGATGCTGCTGCGCGAACTCGGGTTGGTGCCGGACGGCCGGTTCGAGGAGATCGCGCAGAGCAGCGTGAGCCTCACCACCGAGGGGTTCTACGAGCAGGTTCGCGACGGGCAGATCGTCGTGCACCGCGACACCACCATCACCGATATGCTCAGCACCAAGGCCGGGCCCGCCGTGGATCTGTCCGACGGGCAGCGCGTCCAGGCCGATGTGGTCCTGTGCGCTACGGGATTCCAGCAGCGGGTGCCGTTCCTCACCCCGTATGTGCAGCGCATGCTCACCGACGAGGACGGCAATTTCCGTCTCTACCGTCACATCGTGCCGGTGGAGGTGCCGAACCTGAGCTTCGCCGGTTACAACTCCTCGGTCCTGAGCGTGCTCAACGCCGAAGTCGCCGCGCACTGGACCGCGGCCATGCTGCGGGGCCGGGTGGCGCTGCCCTCACACGAGGAGATGGTCGCCGAGGTCGACGAGCGGTTGCGCTGGATGGACGCGGGCACCAACGGTCATCACGCACACGGCACCGCCATCACCCCGTTCGCCATCCACACTATCGATGAACTGTTGCGCGACCTGAAGTTCCGACTACCGCTGCGGACGCGGCTGGCGCAGTGGGTCAGCCCCATCAAGCCTTCCTCCTACCGGGGTCTCGGTGGGCAGACACCTGCCGCGCCGCCCAGGACGGATCTGCCGTCGGTCGAACCGCGACCGGAACCGCAGCGGACGCGGGCCGACCTGAGCTGAACCGCTAGCCGAGAAGTAGCCTCGCTGATTCCGGCGAGGATTTCGGTGGATGTGGACCGGCCGCGCGCGGCCTGTCCGCCGGTTGGCTCGGCGGTTCCGGTGCGCGGTGCGGGGCGCACCGGGCTGTGACGGCGCGATGTGCGCGCGCGCCGTCCGCGGATTACCGGCGTTGCGATTTTGGTCGCTGATCATTGCATTGGTGATAATCCAGCGATGGACACGTTGGACATGAACCTGCTGGTGGCGTTGGATGCGCTGCTGGAGACGAACAGCGTGACCAAGGCCGCCGAACGGCTCAACACCTCCGCGCCCGCGATGAGCCGAACCCTCGCGCGGCTGCGCCGCGTGCTCGATGATCCACTGCTGGTCCGCGCCGGACGCAACCTGGTCCCGACCCCGCGCGCCCTGGAATTGCGGCACGAAGTGAACAACCTTGTGGGACAGGGCCGAGAGTTGCTGCGCCCTCGCGGGGGCCTCGATCCGGCCGGGTTGAAACGGTCCTTCGCGGTCCGCGCGGGGGACAGCGTCGGCCCCGCGCTCATCGCGCCGTTACTGGCCGCCGTGCGGACCCAGGCCCCCGGCGTGACCCTGCATTTCCGCCCCGACGCACCGGAGGACACGGCCGCGTTGCGCGACGGCCGCGTGGATATCGAGGTCGGCGTCATCGACCGCACCGATCCGGAAACCATGGTGCACCGGCTTTTCGGCGACCGCGTGCTCGGCGTCGCCGCCCCCGATCATCCCCTTGTCTGCGAACGCGTGACCGTCGCCCGTTACGCCGGAGCCGCGCACCTGGCCGTCTCCCGGCACGGCCGCGCCCACGGGCCCATCGATGACCGTCTCGCGCTGCACGGGCGTACGAGGCGCGTGGTGGCCACGGTCCCCGATATGGCGTCGGCGCTGCTCGCCGTCCGATCCGGGGTGCTGGTATGTCCGGCTCCCGGCCACCTCAGCGCGAACGCGGTGGCGGCCATGGACCTGCGCACCTTCGAAATCCCGCTGCCGCTGCCGGAAGTCACCGTCTCCCTGGCATGGCATCCGCGCAATACCGCCGACGGCGGGCACCGATGGCTGCGCGAACTGATCCGTTCCATCCTCACCCCGTCCGCCGATCGCGCGGGCGGTCGACGCCGACGTCGGTAGTGCCCCGCTAAGCGGGCATTTCACCCGGACTACCGAGAGGACGGCCGAAAGGGCCGTGCGGGTTGCGTTTGAGTTCGTCGAGCATCGCCTGCAATTTGTCGACGTGGCCGGTGTCCTCGATGACCGATCGGTGGGAGCCGTTGGACTCGCCCTCGGTATGGGAGGCGGTCATCGCGGAACTCGCGTGGCCGTTGAGTGCCGGTGTCGGCGCTTCGAGCCGCCCGTTGTGGCTCGAGGAGATCTCGAGGCGTTCACTGTGCGAGTTGTAGTCCACCCCGTACTGGCCGTTCGATACCGGGGCTTCGACCGGAACGGGTTCGTAGCGCGGGGTGAAGGAATCCGTGCGTTCGGCGGACGGTGTGGTGATCGGCGGCGGGGCAATGGGGGGCTCGGCGCGCGAGACCGGTTCGGTCGGCGCGATCGTCGGCGTCAGCGGCTCGACCCAATCGTGCAGTGCCGCGGGCACCGGCGGGATGCGGCGGTCACCGCTCACCTCGGTCTGCGCGGTACGCGCGACGGTCGGCGCCGATTCGGCCGCGTCGGCGTTCGCGGGCGCCTCGGTCCGGTCGCCGCGGCTCGCCGCGGCGCGCGGTAGGAGACGTTCACGGGCGGGCGCGGCGGATTTATCCCTTGTCGGCAGCTCGTGCTCGACGCGGGCGGCGGGCTGGCTCTCGCCACGCACGGGCAGCTGGTGTCCACCGCGGACCGGGAGTTGACTCTCGCCGCGGCCGGGGAGTTCGGGTGCGGGTTCCTGTTCGCCACGGACAGGAGCCTCCTGTTCCGCGCGGGCCGCGAGCTCGCGGCGCTCGGCACGGCTGCCGGGCTGTGGGCGGGGAGCGCTGTCGGCGCGGACGGCGGGCTCGGCGGGGCGGGACTGCCCGGATTCGATGGCCTCCACCCGTGTTCCGAGCTTCGTGACATCGTGTTCGGTCCGGAATGCCCAGGCCTCCAGCTTCGCCAGCCGTGTGGCCAGCGCGCCGTCGTCGGGGCGGTCTTCTTCCACCCGGGCCGCCACAGCATCCAACTTGTCGCTGACCTCGCGCAGGATCTCCGCGATGCCGGACAAGATCGCGCCGATCGACTCGGCGCCGCGCTGGCCGTGCTCCATCCGTACCTTCTTCCCCGTCGATGCCAGGAACTCCGCCGTGGCCGGCCGATTCTATCCGTCGCCCGGTCGATGCGCGGGGTGAGATTCCCGCGACCGACCCGTCCAGATGCTCGGATCGGTCAGCTGTCGCACAGGCTTTCGCGTAGCCGCGCGGGCCCGGGCTCGCGCGAGGTGCACCCAGGGTATGCGGGCGGGTGTCGCGCCCGGAGAGCGGGGGAGGTGTCCGCGCTGGTAGCAATGGATCGGACGGGGCCGTGTCCGCAGGATTGGCTGTAAAGGTCAATCGACAGTAAATTCTGTGGTTATCCTCTCGCATGTCGCTGCGAAATCCCATGTGACCCAGCACCCCTTCCCTGGTGGAGAGGTGCTTGTCCGATGTGGCGCGCGCGGGCGCGTGGTCTAGGGGGCTGGCGGTCCGGCGAAGATCGGCGCACTCTTGATCTATGGACTAGGTCGCGAGGCCGGCCGGCGGTGGTATGGGCTAGGGGTGTGACGTGAGTACGCAGCAGCGAGCGGTTCGAGCTTGTGGGCGCAGGGCGATGCTCGCCGAACTCGGGATGGGGGAACTCGACGCCGAACAGCCCGGCGCGACCAGCACACAATCCCGCTACAGCTGCCGCTGCCCGGGATGCGCCGACGCGCAATGGGATATTCAGCGACTCAAATACTGGCTGTGCGGCCGGCTCGTGGCTTTCGGGGCCGACACCGCCGAGGTCGATCAACGGATCGGAATCCACCGCGTCGATATCGTCTGGCGCGTCGGCGACCGGAAGTACGCGATCGAAGTGCGCGGTGGCCCGCTCGATCGGGTTCTCGCGCAAGAACATACGGCCCGCCTGCGTGAGGCGGGCTGTGACGGAGTGCTGTGGCTGTGCCAGCCGGGATACTGGGTGGCACACGTGCCCGCGTTGGGCATAGCCGATTTCGCCCCGCCCGCCTGTGATTACCTCGCCGAGTGCGGAATGCTCGACGCGACGGACACCGCGCTGGCAGTGCCGCAGCGCTCTCCCTTCGAACTGCGCGAGTTCATTCGAGGTTGGGTGACGGGCGAGATCGCGTGGGGTTATCGCGACGAGGTGACGGGAGGTTGGGCGACTGTGACGGATTGGGAGCATCACACGAGGACGCAGGCAGCGGTCATCGGCCGTCAGCGACAGGAATTGGTCAATCAGCGCACCGCGTTGGCGTTGTCCCGTAAATCGGTGCGGGACAAACAGAAACAGGTGATGAAGTTGACCACCCGGCTGGAGCGTGCCGAATTCGACGCCCAGGCGCAGGCCGATTCGCTGGCCGAGGTGAACCGTAAACTCGCCGATCACAATCGAGTCGACACCAGCCTGCGTGCCACCATCACCAGTTTGCAGCAAACCATCAGTCACTGGCAGCTCATCACCTATTGTTCGATGATGTTGATCGTCACCTTCGTCGCGGGGGCGATGGTGGTGAAGTGAGCCGGTAACGGCTCCGGTGACCGTCGCGCGGTATCGACTCGGTCGGGGATGGTCTATACCGCGCGCGGTTCGCCGACGGCCCGCAGCCGAAACGGCGCACGATCCCATCGCCACTCGTTGCGCAGGACCAGTGCGATGAAATCCATGAGTTCCATATCGGTTTCGGCGACGAGTCCACGCAGCGCCGACCAGAACACCGGTCCGCTGTTCAACAGTTCCCGCAGCCGTTCCTCGACGGCCGGATCGACCTCCCGACGCCGCAGCTCGCCGACCCCGGTCCGGCTTCCCGTCCAGATCAGCCATCCCCAGCCGTTGGCGTGCGCGTATTCTCGCGAGGCCGCGGACCGCGTCCGCTGGACGTGAAAACCGACATGCCCCAGTGGTTGCACGTCGATCAGTACGACACGACCGTTCGCCAGTCGGACCACGACGCTCGGATAGGCCACCCGCCGCACGCCGTCGATCTCGTAGCCGACCGCACCAGGCTCCTCCTGGAACGTGTCCACCAGTTCGCTCGCGGTCAACTCCTGGAGCAGCCTCGCCTCCAACGCGGAATCGAACGCCACCTCACGGCCGACTTTGCCCAGGTAGAAACGTCCTCGGGCCTCGTCGTCGCCGTCGACGGTGCGCGCCGACCGCGAGGGGAGCGCGGCAGGCGCACCCGAAGCTGGCCATTCCACCTGGGACAGCCACGAACCCAGTGCCCCTGTCGTTTCCGTATCGTGCAGCTTGGCCAGCCGTCGCCTGGTCTTCTTCTGCCACGCCATGATTCGCTGCATGACATATCCGGCGACCCGTTTCGCGTCCTCCGGCGCGTGACCCGCCAGCCGCAATTTCAGGTACGACAGCTCATTCGCCGCCAAATCGGTATCGGTGGCATAGGTTTCGATCAGCAGCGCGCGCACCAGCCGCTGATCCCGCGCGTCCAGCGGATACCGTGCGGCGAATATCCCCGCCGCCCGATGCCCGCTCGCGTGCGCGTCACGCAACAGCTGCCCGACAGCCCGGGTATGCAATTGCCGCACCCGGTCACGCGCCAGATCGAACCGCGCTCCGATCCGCGCCAACGTCTCGGGGCGCTCCCCGGAAACCCCGAGCCGCAACGCGATGATCTCGGCGTCCCTGCGCCGCCGCTCACCCTGCCACTCGATCAACTCGGCCAGCAACTCGTTGATTTCCTCGAGTCCGAACGAGATATCGTCGGCGACGTCGTCGAGGAGTTCGGGCTCCACCGCATCCTGACTCGCCGTCACACCACACCCCTGTCTCGCACCCGACAACCACCTGCGCGGTCACACTATCCCCGTCCACCGACAGGCGGCGGGAGGCCGTGGCCCGATCTACCCGGGCGGGATGCTCTGCTCGTACCGGAAGACGTTGTGGGGGTCGTACTTCGCCTTGATCCGGCACAGCCGCTCGAAGCGCTGGCTCCCCCAGTAGGCGGTCTCCCACTCTTGCATTCCGACGTTAGGCACGTTGACGTAGGCGCCGTCCGCGTAGGGCCGCAGCGCCTGGCTGAACTCAGCGGTCCAGGCCTGGGCCTGCGACGTCAGCGGGTCGCCGACGCCCGGTTGTGTTGAACGAGTCCCCCAGGCCGCGCCGATCTCGCCGTAGAAAAGCGCGTCGCGATGCGCGAACGCCGTGCCGCCGGGGGGCTCCCGCTTGATCGCCCCACCGAAGGCATCGACGAAGTAGTTGCTCTCCTCGGTGGGAGCGTTGCGCATGAAGTCGCCGATGATGTCGATCGCCTTCTTCGGGAACGGCTCTTTGACGAACTCCGAGAAGAACTTCCAGTTCGCGGGCTCTTGCGCGAGCGGGACCTGGGCTCCCGCGAAGAAGTCGCCCCAGTTACCGACCTGCACCCTGACATCGGGCGTGCCGACCGACAGGATCGGAGCCAGCATCTCTGTGGCCTGTGCCGCTGCCCCGTCCACGAGCCACGCGGAAAGCAGGATCTGGGACTTGTGGATCTCGAGCTCGGATCCCAGACGGCTGTCGGCGGACGGTACCGTACGCTGCCACGCTTCGAAGACCCCGTGCAGGTCCCCCAGTCCATCCCATGTCGCCTGCACATAGGCGAGATGGTCGAGCGGATGCACGTTATAGGTGAGTTGTGTGACGATCCCGAAGTTGCCGTTTCCCGCCCCGCGAAGCGCCCAGAGCAGGTCCGAGTGGTGCTGCGAGTCCGCGTTGATCACCTCGGCGCAGTCGTGACCCGACGCGACGACGACCTCGGCCGCGATCAGGCTGTCGCAGGCCATGCCGAGCCAGCGGTTGAGAGGCCCGAGGCCACCGCCGAGCGTCGCACCACACAAGCTCACGCTGCCCTCGCTCCCGGTCGTGACCGCGAAGTTCTGCTTCGCGAGCGTCGTCACCGCTTCCAGTTGGTTCAGCCCGGCACCGACCGTCGCGGTACGAGCGCCAGGGTCGATCTGTACCGACTTCAGCTGGCTGACGTCGATGACGATGCCGTTGTCGACGTTCGACCAGCCCTCGAGGGCGTGGCGGCCGCTTCGCACCCGCAGGGCCATGTCGTGCTGCCGCGCCCACGTCAGGGCGTTCACCACGTCCTTGGTTTCCTGTGCGAAGGCGATGACCAGCGGATAGTGAGAAAAGAGCTGGTCCCACCCGAGTCGCGCATCCGTGTACGACGCGTCACCGGGGCGGACGATGCGGCCGGTCAGCGTCGCGGGTTGGCATTCCGGGCTTTTACTCGGCTGGTCCGCGGCCACAATTCCCGCGGCGCTCGCGTCCGCGATATCCGGCGTGTCTGCGGCCGTAAGGCCCGAGACAACGACTGCTCCGACGCCAGCGGCCGCCGACGTTCTGAGCAGGTCACGGCGAGAAAGATCGCTCAAGGTCCAGATCCTCTCAATCGGGTTACGCCAGTACCCGGCTGCCAAGGGAACTCCTACCCGCCAGCCGCGAGGCAGTCCTTTGTGGTCGACCCCCGCACGGTAACGGGATGAGGCGACGGTGTGTCCCGACACGCCAATCGAGGACGATGACGACACCCGAACGAGGTTCCCGGCGGTGTCGGCCGGCTCCGCGAAACCGGCGGACTCGTCGATTCCGAACGCGCCGGAGTGAACGTGGTCCACTACGCCGAGCGTGAGGCCCTGTCGGCACTGTGCGTCGTGCTTGACCCCAACCGCTGCCGCTGAACCGCTCCGGATCATCGTGTCGCCGGGGTGGGCAGACCATGCTGTTCGAGCTGTCGCCGGAGGACCTGGGCATTGTGGGGGCGACTGGTGGCCGGCTTCGACTCCGGAGCGCCAACCGCCGACGACCGATCGGAAGCGGGCCGCAGCATCGGGCGAGATGGGGCACGCGTTGGGCACAAACAAAATCAGCCCCGGTGAAAACCGGGGCTGACCTGCTAGAACGGTGGTGCGCGATACTGGGATTGAACCAGTGACCTCTTCCGTGTCAGGGAAGCGCTCTCCCGCTGAGCTAATCGCGCGAGGTGGAGACGGGAATCGAACCCGTGTGCACGGCTTTGCAGGCCGTTGCCTCACCACTCGGCCACTCCACCGTGCGAAGGGGAAAGGCTGTTCTTACTGCAAAAGCCCTACCTCTCGAGCGGATGACGGGATTCGAACCCGCGACCCTCACCTTGGCAAGGTGATGCGCTACCAGCTGCGCTACATCCGCATTTTGCGATCCCCGGGGGCTCGTTCGGCCTCCGTGGTGCGAGACAGAACATTAGCGGACGCTCGGTGAAAGGTACAAATCCGCTGGTAGAACGGCTGGAAACGGGCATGTTACGGGTGGGGCCGCCGTGGCGGCTGCGGTGCGTGCTGTGACAACCGAGTGCGTGGGGTGAGAGCGCCGGATCGTCGCCAGGAGATCGTGCACACCTGTAATCCTGTCGATCGGTGTCCGGAGCCTGTAGTTGCCCGCCGGGGTGCCGATTTGGTGCCTGACCGGTAGTGCGTGCTAATGTTCCAACTCGTTCGAGCGCCTCGGTGCTAGTCGAACAGCTGTTACAACGCAGCAGTACGGTCCCATAGCTCAGCGGGAGAGCGTCCGCCTCACACGCGGAAGGTCGCTGGTTCGAAACCAGCTGGGACCACAGATGAAAGAAGGCCCTGACCTGCAATAACGCGGTCGGGGCCTTTCTTGGTTTGCCGGGCACTGTAGCCAAATCTGTCTCCATTTGACCGCTGATATCCGGCGCTTGGGGCACGTTGGGGGCACGGTCTCGGCGCTCCGGCATGTCCGGGTGACTTCCCTTCCCCTGCTTCCTCGTCCTGGCCATCCCTGAGCTGAGGGAGGTCGTGTCAAGGGCGCTTTTTCCCTTGACTCGTCCGAGTGAGGTCAGACAATCGGGCCATGAGGAGGCAGGGGTTTCGCAACCACTCGATGCCCCGTCGCCAGGTGCCACGTTCCGGCTGTCGATCGACGGATTTTTGTTCAGCAATTCATCCGTGCAGGTCAGACGGTTCTCGAAGTTCCTGCGACCGGACCACAGCCAGGCCCCACGAACGGCGCTGGTGGATCTGATGGACAGCTGCGGGAGACCAGGTCGGGGACGGCTCACGGAGTGCCCAGCACTGCTCACGTGAACGAAAAAGCGGCCAGCTCTGAGAAGTCTGCGTGATGCCACGTCGCCAAAGCGGATGCCAGAACACGCGAAGAGGACCCAATGCGCCTCGACGGCGCTCCCGCCGCCGCCGCGCCGACGCACCCGGTTCTGAGGAGCGTGCGACGAAGGGCCGGGTCGTGCGGCGCGCGCGGCGGCGGCGCGGCGCGCCGCCGCGGCGCTCTTGATCCTATATAGCGAAATTCAGCAACCACTTTGGTACTGAGCTCTCGTGGCTCAGCTGATGCTTGGTGCTCTGTGCTACTCGGGCGACGAGTATGGGCCGACAGACAACGTGCTGCCTGTGATCGTGTGACTGCTGTCGAACTCGCACCGAACAACGCCCGAAACCAGTGTTCGACTGGCGGGGTCGTAGAGAGTGGCGATATTCGTATCCAGCCAGTGAGCAACGCCGAGTGAACCAACGGCGGTGAGACCGGCGATATGAACGATCACCCGGCCGTTGTCCTCGATTCGGCGTGAGAAGTAGCCCAGGTCAACGTGATTGGCGGAGTTCTCCCGAAATGGCGAGTAGTGCCGAAGGTCGGTTCGGGCGTCAACGATGCACCATCCGTTGTCATCCTGCTCGATATTGAATGACGTGTCACCTTCGAGGAGGTGACGTGCAATCGGCGCGGACTTGGGACCGCAGATCACTACGCAGTCCCCCTCGGGGATTTCTGCAAGGTTGCTGTCGATCGGAAAGCGGCTTGTGGCGAGCGCAAGGCGTGCAAGGGTCGTGTCGATCGCGTCGGCGCTCGCCTGGTCTGAGGCGTCGAAATAGAGGCGTTGCCGTCCCTCCTCGAATCCCACCCGTCGGGGAATCCCGACCGAGACGGGGCCTACTCCGAAGAATGCGCGCTCAGCTGGCGGGGCCGTCGCTCGTATCTGGGTGATTCGGCCCTTCGTCAGTCCGAGTTGTTCGGCAATGTCCTTGTAGGGGAGGCCGAACTCGTCATGCGCCTGGTCGATTGCGGCTCGGCGGATGCGAGCGAGTTCGGTTGCGCGCTGCTGGTACACGGTCATCAAGCTCGTGGCTCGTTGTCCGCGTCGGATCGGGTCCGGGTCATTCCGGACCTGTTCGAAGTCGTCCACTTCAGCCATATGCCCAGTTTAGAGGTACTTGACCCGCTGGGCGAGACCCCCTAAACTGAATTTACCCCCCATAAACCGCTATTGACCGTTTCAGCGGCTCGGGGTTTATACCCATAAACCGGAGGTCGTCATGGCAACGCAAACCAAGATCCGACAGGCACCGGCCCTGAAACCGTCCCGGCTGAATTTCGCGGGTTGGTGCATGTGGTGCCTGACGCAGGGCTGCCTGTCGTCGCGGTGCGTGAAGCGTCACACCCGGTCGGCGTGGGAGGTGTGCACCGATTGCGGCGGCACCGAAACCGTGGGCGCTCACCTCGACCGCGAGACGTCTTACGAGCCGTGCTCGTGCTCGGGCGGGTTGATGCTGTCGAAGGCGGCGGGGGCTGCGTTGTCGGCGGTGCCGGACGTGAAGCCGCTCGTGGTGCCGAAGAAGAACACGCGCCGCTCGAAGGTGATCGGTTACTCGGCGGAGGGCCGTCCGCTCGAACGGATCAACGGCAAGGTTCACGAGGTCTTCGACAGCAACGATCCGGAGCAGTGGTTCTGATGGCTGACTACAAGGTGCCGAATTCGCAGACTCGGGAGCGTCGGATTCTGGTTCGTGCTCGTGCGGCGATGGGTGTGGGCCGGGGCACGTTCGCGGCGCGGCTCAACGAGATCATCTACCGCGATGGGCCGATGCAGTACCCGGTGCCGGTGGACTGGCGGGCGATCGAGGTGTGGGAGACGGTGATGCGTCCGC
Organism: Nocardia sp. NPDC005366; assembly: GCF_040606855.1. Taxonomy (NCBI): domain Bacteria; kingdom Bacillati; phylum Actinomycetota; class Actinomycetes; order Mycobacteriales; family Nocardiaceae; genus Nocardia; species Nocardia sp. NPDC005366. The sequence continues at coordinate 35,985 of NZ_JBEXFQ010000010.1, read as the reverse complement.
CCAAGTACGTGGTGGACGCGGTGGTGGAACTGCTGCGGGTGACGAACACGGAGATTTCGTGGTTCGGGCTGGACTGGGTCGATACCGATGCGTTGGTGCCAGCATGACGGCCCTCGGTACCGAACCGGTCGGGGCCGTACCGCCGAACCGTCAGACAGCGGCCGAGCGTCGCGCCATGCCGGACTTGTCCGATGTCGCCGAAGGGTACGCCGAGAAGGAGGGCGTGTGCGCTCGCGTGGTGCCGATGCGCGCCCTCGACACCAATACCGGCCGTGTGTCCTATGTCGGTGCTCCGTGCAAGGCCACCGTGGCGACGACGTGCCCGGCGTGTGCGAGGGCGAACAAGTACGTGCGGGTGACCCAGCTCAATGAGGGCTGGTGCGCCGAACACGAACCGGTGCAGCCGGAACCGGTCGTCACCGAAGCGCAGTCGCAGGTGTTCGCGGCGCGTGCTGATCTGTTCGGCCAGTATCACGATGCTCGCCGTGAGGGTGATCACGCACTCGCCGAAGAGATCAAGACGTGGGTGGCTGACCTGGATGTCGAACTGCGCGAACTCGGCGTGCGGGGCCGCCTGCCCGCCCTGGATGGGGCACCACGCCGTAAGGCCAAGTCGACCAGGCGGCGCGATGGCTTGCCGGACCTGCCGCGTAAGAAGGTCGAGCGCACCACGATCGGTGCCGCGTACGCGGGCGGCAAGTACCGGCCCTCGATCTTCCAGACCCTGACCATGGATTCCTATGGCGGCATCAACCGGGTGTGGGACCCGACAGCGGGCAAGGACAAGCGCGGCGACTGGGTGTCGGATGGTTCTCCGGTCGACCCGGATGGCTACGACTACGCCCGTGCGGCTCGCGACATCATGCACACCAAACGGCTGTTCGACCGCTGGATTCAGAACCTGCGGCGTGGGGTCGGCTGGAACGTGCAGTACTTCGCCACGGTCGAGCCCCAGAAACGCGGTGCCCCGCACCTGCATATCGCTATCCGGGGCTCGATCTCCAAGAACCTGCTCTACGCCGTCACCGACGCGACCTACGTCAACATCTGGTGGCCGCACTTCGACCCGGAGAACGAGGTGTACGGCGGGGATCACTGGCCGATCTGGGACCACTCCGCGGGCACGTTCGTGGACCCGAAAACCAAGCGGGCGTTGACCTACTGGGACGACGCGCTGGCGATGATCGATTCGGTGGATGAGATCGAACCGGCGCACACGATGCGGTTCGGTGGGCAGTCCAAACCGATTCAGATCCTCGCGGGCACACCGGAGATGAACCGCAAGGTCGGCTACCTCACCAAATACCTCACCAAGTCCGTCGCGGAGGTGTTGGAGTCCGACAGCGACCGCGTGAACCGCCACTACGACCGCCTACACGCCGAACTCCAACGAACCCCGTGCTCGGACAAGTGCGCGGTGTGGCTGCGTTACGGCATCGTGCCCAAGGGCGCCACGGAGAAGACCCAACCGGGCCGTTGCCGGGGCAAGAACCATCGCCGTGACCTGCTCGGCGTACCGGGGAAGCGCTGCCTCACCTCCGGGCAGTGGTCCGGCAAGACACTGCCTGATCACAAGGCCGAACGTCTGGAGTTCGTGCGCCAGGAGTTGGCGGCGGTCGGGATCATCCCACCGGACACCTCGCATCTGCGGATCACGCCTGTCGGTCCGGGTGACCGTGACGCGCCACCGATCTCGCACCTGATCATCGCGTTGGTCTCGGCGAAGAAGGCGCAGCGCGTTCAGTACGACATGGCTCGTCTCGCGCGGGATGAGGGACCACCGGGCGACGGCACGGTTTCACAGTGAAACCGTTGCAGCACAACAAGATTCGGATATCGAGATGGCAGCGTAGGGGAGTGGGAGAGATGGACATTCGACCGGAATATCTGGATGTGGCGGGGGCTGCGGTGTACCTCGGGACGGGGGAGCGGTTCATTCGGCGGTTGGTCGCGGAACGGCGGGTCGTGTTCTACAAGGTCGGCGGTCACGTCCGGTTCAAGGTCTCGGATCTGGAGGCGTACGCGCAGGCCGGTCGGGTCGCGCCGATCGAGGTTCGCTGGCACGGCGGCAGGGCGGTGGCCTGATGGCGCGTCGACGGTTCGGCAAGGTCCGAAAGCTGCCCTCGGGCAAGTTTCAGGCGTCGTTCCTCGCGCCGAATGGCAAGCGGCAGAACGCTCCTCAGACGTTCCGTACGAAGACCGACGCGGACCGGTGGCTGGTCAACGTCGAGTCCGACATCAGTCGCGGGACCTGGCTGGATGAACAGCTGGGACGGGAACGCTTCGAGGAGTACGCCTCTGCCTATCTGCGCGACAACCCCGACGTAGGGCCGCGCTGGGAAGAGACCTGTCGGCGAAACATGCGCCTGCACATGGGAGACCTCCTCGACCGACCGCTGATCGCGATCTCAGCTCCGGTGGTGCGGGCCTGGCACAGCAAGGCGCTGGCGGGCTCGGGCGGGCGTACGTCGATCGCGCAGTCGTACCGGTTCCTGCGGACAGTGATGAATCAGGCGAAGCGCGACGGCGCGATCTCGGTGAACCCGTGCTCGATCAAGGGCGCTGGTACCGATCGGGCGAAGGAACGTACGATCGCGTCGCCGGTTCAGGTCGCCGAACTCGTGGAAAACATCACTCCGCGGTACCGGGCGGCGGTTCTGCTGGCTGCCTGGTGCGGGCTGCGGCGCGGAGAAATAATCGGTTTGGCGAGAGTGGATCTGGACCTGGTGGCCGATGAGGTGCGGGTTCGTCGCAACCGTGTCGAACTGCTCGAGACCGGCGAAGCCTTCGACAAGGACCCGAAGACCGACGCCGGTAAGCGTCCGGTGTCCATCCCGCCGCACCTGCGACCGTTCCTCGTTGAGCACCTGGACAAGTGGGCGGGCAAGACGTGGCTGTTCGTCGGCCAGGACGGCGAGCGGATGAAGGGCAACGCGATCTATCAGGCGTTCGTCCGTGCCCGGAATCGCGTCGGCGTCGAGGTCAGTTTTCACGATCTGCGTCACACCGGCCAGACCCTTGCCGCGAGCACGGGAGCTACGCTCGCCGATCTCAAGAAGCGACTCGGTCATGCCTCCACAGCGGCGGCACTGCGGTACCTGCACGCGGTCGACGGTCGCGACAAGGAAGTAGCCGCCGAGTTGAGCAAGCTCGCGGCTCGGGGGAACGCCGTCGAGCTGCCGCGAACGATCATCGTCCGGCACTGATTCGGGGCACGTATGGGGCACGCGCGTGTATTTTCATACGCTGACCTGGTCGGATGTGCCTGACTCACACGCGGAAGGTCGCTGGTTCGAAACCAGCTGGGACCACTCTATTTTTACAGGTCAGGGCGATTTCGAGTGAAGTTATCTCATCGCGTGCAATAGCTGACCAGGTCACATGTGTGTAGGCGCGACAAAGGGTGAGCCTTCACTGTGCCGTCAAATGTGATCTCGGTTCAAGCGCTCGGTGACCGGGTGGGCGTGCGAGGCATCGGGGGCGATTGCGGGAGTCCTGGTGCTCCGCAGTGGACATGGAGATACCTCAAGGGAGTGGACGCATCGCCTTGTCGATGTCTTCGATCGCGATTCGTATCTCGCCCCGGGAATCGGTAGGCGGGCAGAGTGCCGTCGGTGATCATCCGTCTGATCGTGTCCTTACTGACGCTCGCATGATGGGTGGCGAACCCCATCGAGACGTAGCGGGTCCGGTGCGTCCAACTCGCGGCTGGGTCGTCTGAGGAAGCGAACTCCCATCCGCCCCGGGTGTGAGCACACCTTCTTCCGAGAGGAACCCGGATGACCATCCATCTGCCCGATCACGTCTCTGACCGCGAGGGGTTGCTATGACCGCCCCGGCCGTCGTGGTCGAGGACCTGCACGTCGCCTACGGCAAGACGTGGGCCCTCGACGGTATCGACCTGGACGCTGCTGCTGGGACGACGCTCGGGGTGCTCGGCCACAACGGTGCGGGCAAGACCACCCTGATCCGCACCCTCACCACCCTGGTGCGGCCCACCATCGGCCGCGTGGAGATCGGGGGTCTCGACGTGGTCGCCGACGCCACCGAGGTTCGCCGCCGGATCGGGGTGACCGGTCAATACGCCGGACTCGACGAATTCCTCACCGCCCGTGAGAACTTGGAGCTGATCGGCCGCCTGACCGGGCTGCGCCGCACCGCCCGCACACGAGCCGACGCGCTGATCGACCGGTTGGGGCTGCACGAGTACGCGACCCGGAGGGTCGGGGAACTCTCCGGCGGCTCCCGCCGCCGCGTCGATGTGGCCGCCAGCCTCGTCGGCGACCCGTCGGTGCTCTTTCTCGACGAGCCGACCACCGGCCTCGACCCCCTCGCTCGCGCCGGACTGTGGGACGTGGTCGACGAGCTCACCACCGCGGGCGCCACCGTCGTGCTCACTACTCAGTACCTCGAGGAAGCCGACCGGCTCGCCGACCATATCGTGGTCCTGAGTGGCGGTAGGGTCGCCGCCCGCGGCACCCCCGCCGAGCTGAAACGGATTGTCGGCGGCAAGATCCTGCACGCCACGATCTCCGCCCACCAGTTCGCCGACCTGCCGTTCATCCCGGACGCCGATCGGGTCGACGGCACCCGAGTGCGGATCTCCGTCACCGTCGATGACGCCCCCACCGCGATCGCGCTGGTCGCGGAACTGCACCGCGGCGGCATCGACGTTACCGACCTGGATGTGACGTCCCCGAGCCTCGACGACGTCTTCACTCACCTCGCCCACACCAGCGGAGCCCACCGATGACCACTTCCACGACCGCGATCGGGCGTTCCCCGATCGGGAACCAGCTCACCGCCCTGACTGTCCGGAACCTGCGCACCAGCGCCCGCGTCCCGCAGCTGTTGATGTTCTCGCTGACCATGCCGATGGCGATGCTCGTGCTGTTCAGTCAGGTGTTCCGCAGCGTCGCCGCCGGACCGGGCTTCCCGGCCGGGGTCAGCTACATCGACTTCCTCACCCCGGCCATGCTTGCCGTCTCGACGGTGATGGCCGGCACCAATGCCGGAGTCTCCGCCGCGATCGATCACACCAACGGCCTTCATGACCGCTTCGCGGCCCTGCCGATGCGGGCGACGTTGCCCGGGATGGCTCGCACCATCAACGAGGCCGTCTTCACTCTCGCCCGAGCAGCGCTGCTCGGGATCGCCGCGGTGCTGCTGGGTTTCGGCTTTCACGGCACCGCTGTCGACGCCGTGGCCGCGGTCGTGGTTCTTGTGGTGCTGGCGGGGGCGATGAGCGCGCTGTTCGGGCTGATCGGGGACCGGCTACGCCGCCCGGACGTAGTCCAGTTCGCCGGAATGATGGTGATGATGCCGCTCATGTTCATCTCCAGCGCGTTCGCGCCGATCGAGACCGTGCCGGGCTGGATGCAGGCCATGGCCTTGGTCAATCCGGTCGCACACGCCACCGACGCCCTGCGCGGGCACGTGCTCGGCACCGCCACCGCCGGGGACACCGCCACTGCCCTGGTCGCGGCGATCGGACTGTGGGCCGCGGTCACCGCTGTCCCCGTCCTCACCCGCCTGGGTCGGCAGGCACGCGCTCGCTGAACGAGGAGGCAGCCCGCCCAGTCCTTTCTCTCCGGTAGGGAAAGGGCGGGCGCGGTCGGCGTGTGCGGGCCTCGACGGCGCTCATGCGGCGTCGAGCAGATGCAGTTCCTCTGCCACGATCAGATCGACCTCTTCGCTGGTCAGACCCGACAACAGATGTGTCGTCAGCATCGCTCTCACCTCCTCACCGCGCTGACCGATACGTCGAATCGGAGAACCCGACATCGGCGCTCATACAGACGTGACACCACGGATTCGGACGCAGGATGCGTCCGATCGCGGTCACCGTCGTCGGTACCTGTGACGAGAACCGAGGCTCGCCAGCGCGCCGCCGGGCGAGGATGCTGAAGAGGGAAAGGAACCAGGATCATGAGCGAGGCAAGGGCCGGCACCGCGACCACACCACAGCCGAAACATGGTGATCTCGACCGGCTCTGGCGTCGCTTTTCCAGCGATCTGCGGGCCTTCATCGCCCGCCGGGTCTCGCGCCGGGAAGACGCCGACGACATCCTGTCGATCGTTTTCCTGCGGATGGCCGAGAGCCTGGACACTCTGCGCGATCAGGACCGGATCCTGGGCTGGATGTATGCCATCACCCGCAACGCGATCACCGACTTTTACCGGTCCGCGCCCCATCGCCGCGAACTACCCGTCGATGTCGTCCCGGACAACCCGTCCGCGGGCGGAGGTGAACCCGACACCGACGAGGCGGCGCAGAGAGAGCTCGCCTCGTGCCTGGTGCCGATGCTCTCCGGGTTGCCCGCCGAGCAGGCGGCCGCGGTGAGGATGGTCGACCTCGACGGCCGCACGCACGTCGCCGCTGCCGGTGCGGCGGGTATCTCGGTGTCCGGGATGAAGTCCCGCGTCCAACGAGGCCGCGCCGCGCTCCAGGCCCAGTTGCGCGCCTGCTGTCGGATCAGCCAGGACCGAACCGGTCACGTGCACGACTATCAACCCCGCCGCGGAGCCTGCGCCTGTGGGGCCACACCGACATCGGACGAGTAGACCGGCACCGCAACGTCACCACGACCCGACGGAGGTGCGGTGCGAGCCGCTCGGGGCTCGCACCGCACCTGGTGAGGGCTACTGGCAGCCGCACCCACCGCCGGCTGTCGCCGCCGGACCGCAGCACGTCGCCTTGTGGCTGTGATCGCAGCACGTGGTCCGCCGTTCGGTGCCGCAACACGTGGGCGCCGCAGGCTGCGGTGGTGCGTCTGTCCGATGTGTCACAGGGCGATGTGTCACAGGGCGATGTGTCGCAGTGGACTCGAACTCGTTGGGGTTGGTCATGGTGACTCCTCGATCCGTGGGGGATAGGCACCAGGACAGACGTAGGAGAACAGGAAAGGACGCACCCGAGGAATTGGGTAGTCCTGGGTACTTCGCGGCGGGCCGCCCGCCGGCCACCCTCGGCGAATATACCCCCGGGGGGATGCTATGCTTGCCGTGTATCCCCCGACGGGATGTGAGGAAAGGAAACAGTCCATGTCGTCAGTCGGCGAAACCATGCAGGCCTCCGGTCACGGCAAGGACGTGCTTCGCGAGCTTTCCCCGCTGCACCGCGAACTCCGCCGCGCCATCCCCGACGTGTACCGGGGCTTCGGCGAGCTCAGCAAAGCGGCCTTCGCTCCCGGTGCTCTCGACCGCAAGACCAAGGAACTGATCGCACTGGCCATCGGCGTTGTCGAGGGCTGCGATGGCTGCATCGCCTCGCACGGACAAGCGGCTGCCCGTGCCGGGGCCACCCGTCAGGAGGCGGCCGAGGCCATCGGGGTCACCTTCCTCATGCACGGCGGTCCCGCCACCATCCACGGCGCCCGCGCCTACGACGCTTTCTGCGAATTCGCCGACGCCGTCGACGCCGGTGAGACTCCGGCCTGACCACTCACGAAAGACATCACCCCATGTGTCGACCCGTCCGCTGCAAGAGCTGCGGCAAGACCACCTGGTCGGGCTGTGGCCAGCACATCGCCCAGGTCAGAGCCGCCGTCCCCGCCGACCAGTGGTGCTCCGGCCACCGGGACGCCGCCGGCAAAACCTGGCTGCGCCGCATCCTCGGCTGAGGAGGACCGTCCTTTTCCGCGTGTGCAGATTCGAACACCTCCTGCCCCTCGCTCACCGTCGTCGAGCGAGGGGCGGAGGCGTCAGAGCTGGACCCAGACCGATTTCGTCTTCATGTAGGCCTCGATGCCCTCCCTACCGAACTCGTGGCCCCAGCCGGATTGCTTGTAGCCGCCGAAGGGCACGCCGTGGTCGAAGACCAGCTGGCAGTTCAGCGATACCGTTCCCGCCTCCAGACGCTTCGCGAGGTTATGCGCGCGGCCGAGGTTGGTCGTCCACGCGGTGGCGGCGAGCCCGTAGGTCGTGTCGTTGGCCAACGCCACGGCTTCGTCGTCGTCATCGAACGGCAGGACGGTGACCACGGGGCCGAAGATCTCTTCCTTGTACAGCCTGCTTGTGGCGGGGTCGACACCGGCGAGCACGGTGGGGTGGACGAAGTAACCGGTCCGGTCGAGCCGATGCCCGCCGGTGACCACGTCGACGCCGTCCTTCTTGCCCTCATCGATATAGCCCATGACCCGCGTGAGCTGCTTCTGGCTGATGAGGGGACCGATCATGGTGCCCTCTTCCTTGGGACCGCCCAGCTTCAGGTTGTTCGCGACATTCGCGATACCTTCCACGACCTGGTCGTACACGCCTCTCTGCACGAAGATGCGCGATCCACAGACGCAACCCTGGCCGGAGTGCACGAAGATGCCCATCGACGCCATCATGATGGCCATGTTCAGATCGGCGTCGTCGTAGATCAGAACCGGTGACTTGCCGCCGAGTTCGAGCATGACCTTCTTGAGATTGCCCGCCGAGGCCTGCACGATCATCTTGCCGACCTCGGTCGATCCGGTGAAGGCGATCTTCTCGACATCGGGGTGCGCGGTGAGCGCGGCACCGGCGGTGTGGCCGTAGCCGGTCACGAGATTGACGACGCCGTCGGGGACGCCCGCTTCCTTGATGATCCGGTCCAGCAGCAGCGCCGACAGCGGGGTTTCCTCGGCGGGTTTCACGATGCTGCTACAGCCCGCGGCCAGGGCGGGGGCGATTTTGGCGCACGCGTTGAAGATCGGGCCGTTCCACGGGAAGATCAGGCCGACCACGCCGTAGGGCTCTTTGAGGGTGTAGGCGTGCATATTCGCGTAGGCGCCGGAAACGCCACCGGTCATCTGCACTTCGTGCGCGGTGCCGTTGATCTTGGTGCACCAGCCGGCGTAGTAGCGGAAGAATTCGGCACAGGTCGGCACGATCATCTTCGCCTGTGCCAGCGGCATGCCGGTGTTGAGGGAATCGAGTTCGGCGAATTCGTCCAGGTGCTGATCCATCAGATCGGCGATGCGCCACATGATCTTGGCCCGCTCGCGCCCGGGCAGGCCAACCCAGACACCCGACTCGAAGGAAGCCTTCGCGCGGGCGACGGCCTCGTTGACCGCGTCCTCCCCGCAGTCGGTGAACTCGGTGATCTGCGCTTCGGTCACGGGATCGATGATCGGAATGACCTCACCCGTGCCGGGGCGCTTCTGTATTTCGTCCAAAATCGACTGCAGCGTCATCGTGGATTCCTTCTCATTGCCGAGGCAATCGATGCGATTCGAATGCTGTGCACTTGCTTAGCATTGCGGCGGAGGCGCGGTCAAGGGCTTCGGTCGCGGACGAGATGCCGTGCCGGTTCCTGGGATTCGGGCGTCGGGCCGGTCGCGGTCGCCGATTGCGCCGCGCCGGAGATCGCCCGCGATCGGCCCGGCATCGACCTGTGGCGGCGGCCCGAGGGGCGGTCGCAGGCCCCGCCATCCGGCCGTGCCGGAAACTCTCCGCGGCGCGATATCGGCTACCGGCACGGGCAATGGCGTCGTGGAGTTTCGGGGCTCGGCATAATAGCGCCGAGTACCCGTGGGAAATCGGCGGATCGACCCATTGGTATGCGGCGGTCCGAACCATTCCGGGGAAATTTCGAATTGGTCACCACTTGTGTGGATTTCTCGCTACGGCATCTGCCGGAACGCGAGGAACGCGGGTCGAGAATCGCTCTGACCTGGCATTTTGTGGTGTTTGTCGAAAGCTGTCGACGGTTTGCGCAGCTCGCGGCGGCATTTACCGACTGCGCGGTTTGTGGCATGATCGTCTGTCTCGCCACGGCGAGCGGAATCGTCTCGCGACATTGCGTGATGAACGTTGACGGATGTTCGGGAATATGCCGCACCGGCCCGTACCGCTGGTGCATTCGTGTAATGAATCGGGTTCGCGTTCGGCGCGCCGATATCAGGGGCCGGTCGTACCGGTTCGGGGTCGTAGAGGTTGGTCGGCGCACCGACTCGAGTCGTCACAGCGGTCGCACGTTCGAAACGGCGCCCTCGAAGAACCGGGGGCGCGTCGAGAAACCAGAGCGCGGCGTCCGGGAATGAGGGACTCATGGCATCGACGATCGCGAACGACAGCGACGCCGCACCGGAGATACCGCGCCGCCGCGGCGACAGCTACGACGATATCGAGCCCCGACTGGCGACGCTGGTATCGATGCGGCACGACGACCCCGCGCGGGCGGCGCTGCGTGAGGAGATCGTGCGCAGGTGTCTGCCGCTGGCCGACCATATCGCCCGCAGATTCACCGGTCGCGGCGAAACCTACGACGATCTGCGTCAGATCGCCTCGCTCGGTCTGGTGCTGGCGGTGGATCGGTTCGATCCGGGGCGGGGAGCGAATTTCCTCGCCTTCGCCGTCCCCACGATCATGGGTGAAGTGCGCAGGCATTTCCGTGACCACACCTGGGCGGTCCGGGTGCCGAGGCGGATCAAGGAATTGAAGCTCACTCTCGGCCCGGCCGTCGAAGCGCTGTCGCAACGCCTGGAGCGTCCGCCGACCGCCATGGAGGTCGCCGTCGAACTCGACGCGGATCTGACCGAGGTGACCCAGGCGCTGCTGGCCGCCAACGCCTATCGGACCAATTCCCTGGAATCTCCCGTCGAGAATTCCGACTCCGATACCTACACGGGCTCGGTCACCGATACGCTCGGCGACGACGATCCCGGTTATGGGCTGACCGAGGACGCGCTCACGGTGGCGCCGTTACTTGTCGAGTTGCCCGATGTCGAGCGCGCGGTGCTACGCCTACGGTTCTTCGAGGGGCAGAGTCAATCCCAGATCGCCGACCATCTCGGGGTGTCGCAGATGCACATCTCACGCACGCTCACCCGAATCCTCACCGGATTGCGCGACCGCGCCCTCGGGGACTGACGCGGGCGGTCGACGTCCCCGGCGGTGTGTGTGCCCGCCGGGTTTCCTGATGCGCGGCAACGGTATCCGCGCCGGTCTTCGGGGCGAGGATTCAGCCGATGAACTGTGACATAAGTCACAGTTCGATAGCGGTTGGCCCGGTTGCCCCCCAAAACCTTTTCATATGCTTTGCGAAGTCTTTACTATCTCGGTGACCTATGCGCCACCGGGTCGCGCTTCACGAGGGGCCACGGGCTTCGTCCGCCACTCGCTTTCGATGCCAGTACATGTTCGACCGATGAACCGGATCCGTGATCCGGCGAAGGAGAATTATGTTCACCGACACCGACACCGATCCCGTAACGCGGACGTCGCGGTTCCGCCGTGTTCTACACCACCGGGTGCTACGCCATGACGTAACCGCGTCGATCGTGGTTTTCCTTGTCGCGCTACCGCTTTCACTCGGCATCGCGGTGGCCTCAGGCGCTCCCGTCGCCGCGGGCCTGGTCGCCGCCGCCGTCGGCGGTATCGTCGCGGGCGCGATCGGGGGATCGACCCTGCAGGTGAGCGGCCCGGCCGCCGGTCTCACCGTGGTGGTGGCCGAGTCCATCAACCAATTCGGTTGGCGTGTAACCTGTTTCATCGTTGTCGCGGCGGGCGTGCTGCAGATCTTGTTCGGGCTCAGTCGAATCGCCCGCGCGGCCCTGGCCGTCGCGCCGGTGGTTGTGCACGCCATGCTGGCGGGAATCGGCATCACCATCGCGCTGCAACAGGCGCACGTGCTGCTCGGCGGGGCATCGCACAGTTCGGCGTGGCACAACATCATCGGACTGCCCGGTCGGCTGATGTCGCTGCGCGGTGGGGACGCGTTCGTCGGTGGCGTGGTCATCGCCATCATGCTGTGCTGGCGTTATGTCCCGGCCAAGGTCCGGGTGGTGCCGGGTCCGCTGGTCGCGGTCTTCGTCGCCACTGTCCTCGCGACGGTGCTGCCGACCGGCGCGGAGCGGATCGTGCTGAGCGGCTCGCTGTTCGACGCCATCGCGCTGCCCCGGCTCCCCGAGGGAGGCTGGTCGGCAGTCGCGGTCACCGTGCTGACCGTCGCGCTGATCGCCAGCGTCGAGAGTCTGCTCTCCGCGGTCGCGGTCGACAAGATGCACACCGGGCCGCGCACGCATTTCGATCGCGAGCTCATCGGCCAGGGTTCGGCCAATGTGCTGTCCGGACTGATCGGCGGCCTGCCGGTGACGGGCGTCATCGTGCGCAGCGCCACCAACGTCCACGCGGGCGCGCGCAGCCGGGCCTCGGCGATTCTGCACGGTGTGTGGATTCTGCTGTTCTCCGTCGCGCTGGTCGGGCTGGTGGAACGGATTCCGAAGGCCGCGCTGGCCGGTCTGCTGATCGTGATCGGCGTGCAATTGGTGAAGCTGGCCCACATCGAACTCGCGCGGCGCACCGGCGATCTGCTGGTCTACACGGTGACGGTGCTCGGCGTCGTCCTGCTCAACCTGCTCGAGGGCGTCGTCATCGGACTCGCTCTCGCCTTCGGCCTGCTCCTGTGGCGGGTGGTGCGGGTCGCGATCGTCGCCGCGCCGATTCCGGCCTCACAGCGCTGGCTGATCACCGTCGACGGTTCGTGCACCTTTCTCGCCCTGCCGAAACTGTCCGCCGAATTCGCGAAGGTGCCCTCCGACGCGGATGTCACCGTCGAGATGACCGTCGACTTCCTGGACCACGCCGCGTTCGAGGCCATCGAGGATTTCGTGCGTCAACAGGAAAGTAACGGCGGCAGTGTCGATTTCGTGGAGATCGGCAGTGTCCGGATGGCCGACGCGACGGCCGGGCCGCCCGCTCGCGGTTTCGGGCGCGCGGTCTTCGAGGAAATCCTCGGACCGTGGCGCCATGAGGATCGGCGGCATCCGGATCCGGTGGCCGCGGGCGTCGCTGCCTATCACCGCAGCCACGCCCACGTGGTGCGTCCGCACCTGGACGAACTGCGCGACCGACAGGATCCGGATTCGTTCTTCCTGACCTGCGCCGACTCGCGGGTGGTGCCCAATGTCATCACCAACAGCGGCCCCGGCGATCTGTTCACGGTCCGCAATGTGGGCAATCTGGTGCCCACCGAGGGCGACGCCTCGGTGCAAGCGGCGCTGTTGTTCGCGCTCCGAGAGCTGAACGTGCGGTCCATCGTGGTCTGCGGCCATTCGTCCTGCGGAGCCATGGCGGCGTTGTATTCCGGCGCCGAGGCCGATCCTGGGATCGGCGCGTGGCTCGCGCACGCGCGGCCGAGCCTGGACCGGTTCCGCCACGGCCATCCGGTGGCGATCGCCGCGCGTGCCGCCGGGTTCGGCGAGGTGGACCAGTTGGGCATGGTCAATGTGGCGACGCAGTTGCAGACTCTGCGCCGCCATCCCGCCGTGCGCGCGGCGGTCGCCGAGCGCGGGGTGACGGTTTCGGGGCTGTTCTTCGATATCGCCAGCGCCAAGGTCATCGAGGTGACCGTCGACGGATTGGCGCATATCGGTGACACCGTGGCGGACCCGATGACGCCGGAACTGGTCTGATCCCTCGGCTGGGTACCCGTCCCCGCGAACGGGGTCAGGGACGGGCGCCGCCGTCCAGGCCGAATCGGCCGGGTCGGATAACGCGGGCCGGAGAGTGGGCATACCGCGCGCATCGGATTCTCTGCGCGTTTGCGGGAACTCCGGTCCGATTGCGCGGGCGCGGTGGCCTCGTACGCTGTCGGGTATGAGTACGGAGCTCGATCCCCGATCGACGCCGTCCGGTTGGCGTGCCTTCCGTGCGGGGCTGGCCGAACGCCCTACGCTGAACCTCGTCTACCGGGCCGGCGTCGGGTTCGGCGGCACGGCGGTGCTGGTCGTGGGGATCGTCGCCATTCCGTACCCCGGTCCCGGCTGGGCGATCGTATTCGCCGGACTCGGCATTCTCGCCACCGAATTCGCTTGGGCGCGTAGGTCCCTCGGTCGGCTGCGGGAGGCGTATCGGCGCGTTATGACCTGGTACACCGCGCGCGGTCCGGCACTACGAGCGCTCGCGGCGATAGCTACCATGTCGCTGGTAATCGCGACGCTGTGGGTTCTCGGCACTTTCGGAATTGTCGGCGGCTGGATCGGAGTCGAATCGGAATGGTTACACAGTCCCCTCGCGTGGTGAATTCCGTCCCCGGAGTCACCCTCACGCATGCGGATTGGCTGACCGCGCGGATCGCGGAAATGGGCAGATCCTGGGGTACCGCCACACCGCGCGTCGCGGGCACGCTGTGGTGGTGCATGGTGGCCTCGGCGCTGGTCGAACAGCTGGTCCGCGCCTACGTCGATGGCATGCCCGCGCCGCGACCGGAGTTGCGGAGCCTGGACTGCGAGGTGCGACCGGACGGCGGCGTGGACCGTGTCCACCTGCTGCCCGGCGCGCACACGCCCGCGGGCAACCCGCTCGATACCGGTGCGCCCGCCAGCGCGATGCACGACACACTCGCCGCGGTGATCGCGCCGGTGGCCGAGGCATCGGGCGTGGGAGTCGCGGCACTGTGGGCGATCGCCGCCGACGCCATCGGCAATCGCGCACTCGACGCGGGCGATCCCGTCGCCGGCGCCAGGCTCGCGGCCGAGATCGGTGGAAAACTCCCGGTTCCGCGCTTCGTCGAGGTGGGAGGCCGGACCTTCGTCCGCCGTATCTCGTGCTGCCTGGTCTTCGAGGTGCCCGGCTGTCAGATGTGCACCAGCTGCCCCAAACGTCCCGCCGCGCAGCGCGCCGCACTGCTCGCCGCACTGGCCGCCGAGAGCTGAGGAAATCGCCCGGCCCGCTTTCGCGCATTTCGTGAACGGCCGGATAACTCCGGGGGACACGCAAACTCCTTCCATATCCCGCGCACGACCGGAACACAATTCTTGCGGCGTCCAGCCGTACGGCATGAATGCGCGCGGAGCGCGGACGGTTAGCATGGTCGCGCCGGAGCGAATTTGTCGCCGGTGATGACGCGCGCGGGAAAGACCCGCCCACGAGAACGCCAAGGAGTGCGCTGCCGTGACCACCTCAGCCCCTATCAGCCCAGCTGCCCTCGTCCGGGTGCAGGCCGGGACTACGGCGGGCGCCGCGGTGCGGGAGGCGGGTCTGCCGACGAAAGGCCCCGACACCGTCGTCGTCGTTCGCGACGCGGAGGGGACGCTGCGGGATCTGTCCTGGATTCCCGAGGTCGACACCGAGGTGGAGCCGGTCGCGGCCGGTTCCGCGGACGGCCGCAGCGTGATCAGGCATTCGGCCGCGCACGTGCTTGCGCAGGCGGTGCAGCAGGAGTTCCCCGAGGCGAAACTCGGCATCGGCCCGCCCATCAAGGACGGCTTCTACTACGACTTCCGGGTCGATCGCCCGTTCACCCCGGACGATCTGGCGAAGCTGGAATCCAGGATGAAGAAGATCGTCAAAGGCGCGCAGCGCTTTTCGCGTCGCGTGGTCGAGGTGGACGACGCCAGGGTCGAGCTGGCGGGCGAGCCGTTCAAGCTGGAGCTGATCGCCGATAAATCCGGGATCGACGATCCCGAGGTCATGGAGGTCGGCGGCAAAGAGCTGACCATCTACGACAACCTCGATCCGCGCACGGGCGAGAAGGTCTGGGGCGATCTGTGCCGCGGCCCGCATATCCCCACCACCAAATTCATCCCCGCCTTCAAACTGACCCGCAGTTCCGCCGCCTACTGGCGCGGCGATCAGAATCGTGAGGATCTGCAGCGCGTCTACGGCACCGCCTGGGAGTCCCAGGAGGCGATGGACGAATACCTGCATCTGCTGGCCGAAGCGGAGCGCCGCGACCACCGCAAACTGGGGTTGGAGCTGGATCTGTTCAGCTTCCCCGACGAACTCGGCTCCGGGCTGCCGGTGTTTCATCCCAAGGGCGGCATCATCCGCAAGGAGTTGGAGGAATACTCGCGCCGCCGCCATGTGGCCGCGGGGTACGAATTCGTCAACACACCGCATATCACCAAGGGCCACCTGTTCGAGGTCTCCGGCCACCTGGACTGGTATCGCGACGGCATGTTCCCGGCGATGCACCTCGACGCCGAACTCAACGAGGACGGCACCGTCCGCAAACCCGGCCAGGACTACTACGTCAAGCCGATGAACTGCCCGATGCACAACCTGATCTTCCGGGCCCGCGGCCGGTCCTACCGGGAGCTGCCGCTGCGGCTGTTCGAATTCGGGTCGGTCTACCGCTACGAGAAGTCCGGCGTGGTCCACGGACTCACCCGCGTGCGTGGCATGACCCAGGACGACGCGCACATCTACTGCACCAAGGAGCAGATGCACGCGGAGCTGACCTCCACTCTGCGGTTCGTGCTCGACCTGCTGAAGGATTACGGCCTCGATGATTTCTACCTGGAGCTGTCCACCAAGGATCCGGAGAAATTCGTCGGCTCCGACGAGATCTGGGAAGAGGCCACCGAAACCCTGTCCAAGGTCGCGTCGGCCTCGGGTCTCGAACTGGTCCCCGATCCGGGCGGGGCCGCGTTCTACGGCCCGAAGATCTCCGTGCAGGCCAAGGACGCGCTGGGGCGCACCTGGCAGATGTCGACCATCCAGCTCGATTTCAACCTGCCCGAACGCTTCGAGCTCGAGTACACCGCCTCCGACGGCACCAAACAGCGTCCAGTGATGATCCATCGCGCGCTGTTCGGCTCCATCGAACGTTTCTTCGGGGTACTGACCGAGCATTACGCGGGCGCTTTCCCCGCCTGGCTCTCGCCGGTGCAGGTGGTCGGCATTCCGGTCGCCGAAGCCTTCGCCTCGCACCTGGATCGGGTGATCGAACAGTTGCAGGACGCGGGTATCCGCGCGCAGGTGGATCGCGGCGACGACCGCATGCAGAAGAAGATCTTCAACAACACCGCCCAGAAAGTGCCGTTCATGCTGCTGGCGGGCGAGCGTGACGTGAACGCGGACGCGGTGAGTTTCCGGTTCAGGGACGGCACCCAGGTCAACGGGGTGCCGGTGGCCGACGCGGTGGCCACCGTCGTCGCCTGGATCGCCAACAGGGAGAACGCCTCGCCTACAGCGGAAGGTTTCGAAATCGTGTCGGCGGAGCGGATATGAGCGAGCGGGCGGCGCCGGACGGGTTGGACGAACTGGACGACACCGTGGACGACGGCAGCATCGTCGATAGAGGCGCGGGCGAACCCGATCGGCTGCAACGACTCTGGACGCCGTACCGGATGTCCTATATCGCGGAGGCGGCCATCGCCCGTCCCGCGGATTCCACCGGACACCCGTTCACCGATATCCCGAGGATGTCCGACGAGGACGGCCTCATCATCGCCCGTGGTGAACTCGTCTACGCCGTGCTCAATCTCTACCCGTACAACCCGGGGCACATGATGGTGGTGCCCTACCGGGTGGTGGCGAATCTGGAAGATCTGACCGAGGCCGAGGGCGCCGAGCTGATGGCCTTCACCCAGCGCGCGATCCGGGTGATGAAGAGCGTGTCGAGGCCGCACGGATTCAATGTGGGGCTCAATCTCGGCGGTGTGGCGGGCGGATCGCTGGCCGACCACCTGCATCAGCACATCGTGCCGCGCTGGGGTGGCGACGCCAATTTCATCACCATCGTCGGCGGGGTCAAGGTGATGCCGCAGCTACTGCGGGAGACACGGGCGCTGCTCGCGCAGGCATGGAAGGAATCGGAGTGAGCGATCGCGTGGCCGCGCTCATCGAAGCCGACCGGGTGCGGAAGTTCCGCACGACACACCAGGAAACGGACTAGAAGTGCTGAGCTTCTTCGGCCGCGAGGCGTTCGCGAAAGCGACCGCGCCACTGGGTAAGGCGTTGGTCAAAACCGGGCTCACCCCGGACGCGGTGACCGTCATCGGCACCACCGCCTCGATCACGGCCGCGGTCACCCTGTTCCCGAGCGGACATCTGTTCTGGGGAACCATGGTGATCTGGCTGTTCGTCATGTTCGACATGCTCGACGGCGCGATGGCAAGGGCCCGCGGCGGCGGCACGCGCTACGGCGCGGTGCTCGACGCCACCTGCGACCGGGTGGCGGACGGCGCGATCTTCGGCGGACTCGCCTGGTGGGCGGTGTACCACGAGAACAACAGGGCGCTGCTGGCCGCGACGCTGGTGGTCCTGGTGAGCTCGCAGGTCATCTCCTATGCCAAGGCGCGTGCCGAGGCGAGCGGCCTTTCCGCCGACGGCGGTCTGATCGAGCGGCCGGACCGGCTGGTCATCGTGCTCGTCGGCGCGGGTCTCACCGGTATCGGAGGCTACTGGGATATCGAGTGGCTCACGTTGGCCGTGCACGTCGCCATGTGGACGCTCGCGGTGCTCAGCATCGTGACGGTGTTCCAGCGGGTGCTCGCGGTGCGCAATTCGCCGGGCGCGAGGGATGTCATTCCGCCCGCGAGACCGCAGAACCCGGCCGCGGGAGATTCGGACCCGGCGGGGCAGCCGTCGTGAGATCGCCGTGCCGCGGCACCACGGGTAGCGCCGCGACGGGAGGATTCGGGGGATGAGCGAGATCAGGGCCGCGCTGAAGGATCGGGCCTACGCGACCGGGTGGCGGCTGGTGCGCGCGCTGCCGGAATCCACGGCACGCTGGGCGTTCGACAAGGGTGCGGATCGGGCGGTACGCAAGGGCGGACCGCGGCAGTTGCGCCGCAATCTGGCCAGGGTGGTCGGGACGACGCCGGAAGCCGTCCCCGACGAGTTGATGCGCGCCGCCATGCGCTCCTACGCGAGGTACTGGCGTGAGGCGTTCCGGCTGCCATCGATGGATCACAGCGCAGTGCAGTACCACGTCGGCGGTTTGGAACATCTCGACGCCGCGCTGGCGGCCGGGCGCGGGGTGATCCTGGTGCTCCCGCATTCCGGCAACTGGGATATGGCGGGTGTGTGGCTGGTGCAGCACTATCAGAGTTTCTCCACCGTCGCCGAACGGCTGGAGCCGGAATCGTTGTTCGAGCGTTTCGTGCGATATCGCGAGAGCCTCGGCTTCGAGGTGTTCCCGCTGACCGGCGGCGAGGAACCGCCGTTCCGGCAGTTGGCCGCCCGGCTGCGGGACAACAAGATCGTCTGCCTGCTTGGGGAGCGTGATCTCACCGGGCGGGGGGTGCCGGTCACCTTCTTCGGGGAACGCACCTGGATGCCTGCGGGCGCGGCGAAACTGGCCGTCGAGACCGGGGCCGCCCTGATTCCGGTGCACGCGTGGTTCACCGTCGACGCCGACGGGCGCGAGGACTGGGGCCTGAAAACCGAATCGCCCATCGATGTCTCGCGGGGCGTGGCAACGGCCACGCAGGCGCTGGCGGATCGGTTCGCGGCCAATATCGCCGAACATCCCGCCGATTGGCATATGCTGCAACCACTCTGGGAGAGCGACCTGTCCCCGCAGCGGCTGGCCCGCATCGCCGAGGCGCGGAGTGACAACCGCTCTGTCGCGGGGAATGCCGCCGCCGGAGGCGCCGAGGAGGGCGCACCGTGAAAATCGGGATGGTATGCCCCTACTCCTTCGACGTGCCCGGCGGTGTGCAGGCCCACGTGGTCGAGCTGGCCCGGGTTTTCATCGAGCGCGGGCACCGGGTGAGTGTGCTCGCGCCCGCGTCGGAGGGGACACCGCTGCCGGATTTCGTCGTCTCGGCGGGCCGGGCGGTCGCGATCCCGTACAACGGATCGGTGGCCCGATTGTCCTTCGGCCCCATGGCCTACAACAGGATTCGGCGCTGGATCGAGAGCAACGATTTCGACGTGCTGCATATCCACGAGCCCAACGCGCCGAGCCTGTCCATGCTCGCGCTCAAGATCGCCGAGGGCCCGATCGTCGCCACCTTCCACACATCGACCACGAAATCGTTGGTGCTCAGTACTTTTCAGGGTGTGCTTCGGCCGTATCACGAGAAGATCAGCGGCCGGATCGCGGTCTCCGAACTGGCAAGGCGCTGGCAGGTGGAGGCGCTCGGCTCCGACGCGGTCGAAATCCCCAACGGAGTCGACGTGCCCGCCTTCGCCCGCGCGCCGATGCTGCCCGGTTATCCGAGGCCGGGCCGTTCGGTGCTGTTCCTCGGTCGCTACGACGAACCACGCAAAGGGATGGCGGTGCTGCTCGGCGCGTTGCCCGAGCTGGTGCGGCGGCATCCCGATCTCGAGATCCTGATCGTCGGACGGGGCGATGAGGACCGATTGCGCCGTGAGGCGGGCGCGCTCGCCGGACATCTGCGTTTCCTCGGTCAGGTGAGCGACGAGGAGAAGGCCTCGGCGATGCGCAGTGCGGACGTATACGTCGCGCCCAATCTCGGCGGGGAGAGTTTCGGCATCATCCTGATCGAGGCCATGGCCGCGGGAACTCCGGTGGTGGCAGGCGAATTGGACGCCTTCCGCCGGGTGCTGCGCGACGGAGCGGCGGGTGTGCTCGTCCCGGTGGGAGATTCGGATCGGCTCGCCGCCGCCATCGATTCCCTCCTCACCGACAAGGTGCGCCGCGACGAACTGGTGCGGACGGCGACCCAGGTGGTCGGCGAATACGACTGGCCGGTGGTGGCCGAACAGATCCTTCGCGTCTACGAAACCGTCACCGTCGGCGATACCAGGGTGCGTGCCGCCGGATGATCACTTTCTCCGCCACCACGGTCCTCGTTCTCGCGCTCCTCGCGGCGGTGATCGTCGCGATCGGCATGTGGGCCTATTCGACAGCCAACCGGCTCGACCGGCTGCATGTGCGATCGGACCAGTCCTGGAACGCACTCGAAGGCGCGCTGGCGCGCCGCGCGGTGGTGGCCCGCGCTGTCGCGATAGCGATCGCTGGACCGGTCTCCGATCCCGCGATCGCCGATCGGGCCAGGCGGCTCGCCGCCCTCGCGGATCGGGCCGAACGCGCCGGTCGCGCCGAGCGCGAGACGGTCGAGAACCAGCTGTCGGTGGCACTGTCGGGCATCGATATCGCACAGTTGCGCCCGCAATTGGTCGCCGAACTCGCCGACGCCGAGGCCAGGGTGCTGATCGCCCGTCGCTTCCACAATGACGCCGTGCGCGACACCCTGGCGCTGCGCACCCGCCGTCCGGTCCGCATCCTGCATCTCGGCGGTACCGCGCCGCTGCCCACCTATTTCGAGATCACCGAACGCGCCACCCCCGCCGCGTCGACGGGTCTGGCCGTCGACACCATCAGAACCTCGGCCAGGGTGGTGCTGATCGATGAACGCGATCGCGTACTGCTGATGCGCGGCCACGACCCGGTGAACCCTGAGGTCTCGTTCTGGTTCACCATCGGCGGCGGCGTGGAGCCGGGGGAGAGCCTGCGCGAGGCCGCCGTGCGCGAACTGTGGGAGGAGACCGGCCACCGCGCCGATCCGGCCGCGTTGCGCGGGCCGATCTGGCGGCGGGTCGCGGTATTCCCGTTCAACGGCGAGCTGATTCGCGCCGAGGAGCTGTTCTTCGCACTGCGGGTGCCGTCGTATGAACCCGAACCGGGAAATCTCTCCGCCATCGAACGGCGTTCGATCACAGGTCACCGGTGGTGCGCGCCCGCCGATATCCTCGCGCTGGAGGCGACGGGGGAGATCGTCTACCCGTATCACCTCGATGAACTGCTCGTCGAGGCGGCGGGGGCGTCCTGGGAAGCGTCGGATCCGGAAGTGCGTTCGATCCGGTAGTGTCGGTCCCGCATCTGACTGTGATGTGATTCACTATCGTGATACTTTCGTGACTGGATAGAGCTCCGGCGGGTAGCCCTGTTGTCAGGATCTACCCGGAATGTCCGGTGTCGGTGCTCCCCGAAGACGGGGGGCCGGTCCACTGAGGTGTGGAGGTAACCCATTCATGTCGTACCTGCTGTTCGATTTCCTGTTGCCGATCATCGGTCCATCGGCCGCGGAGTACTGGGCGCAGTTGCTGGTCGTCGATCCGATCTGACCGATCCGGCGTAGCGGGCGGTTCGCTTGGCCGACAGGCGAATTCGCGGGCCGCAAGGTCGCGCCGAAGGCCGGTGCGCTGCGGTTTCCGTTCGGGCGCGCCGGAGTTTCCGGCGACGACACTCCGTGGTGACCAGACCAGTGGTGCCCAACTGGCTATCAAGTGGCTTTCCTGGCCCGCCTAGAATTAGGTCGATTTCCATCCGAGCGACCCGATTGGCGCCAATGACTCAGGAGTTAGCCGTGACCACGCCCGAAACCACCAACACCGTCGGCACCGCCCGCGTGAAGCGCGGAATGGCCGAGATGCTCAAGGGTGGGGTGATCATGGACGTCGTCACCCCCGAGCAGGCCAAGATCGCCGAAGACGCGGGCGCCGTCGCGGTGATGGCGCTGGAGCGGGTTCCGGCCGATATCCGAGCCCAGGGCGGCGTCTCGCGGATGAGCGACCCGGACATGATCGAGGGCATCATCGCCGCGGTCTCCATCCCGGTGATGGCGAAGGTCCGCATCGGTCACTTCGTGGAAGCCCAGATCCTGCAGAGCCTCGGCGTCGACTACATCGATGAGTCCGAGGTGCTGACCCCCGCCGACTACGCCAACCACATCGACAAATGGAACTACACGATTCCGTTCGTATGCGGCGCGACGAACCTGGGCGAGGCGTTGCGCCGGATCACCGAGGGTGCGGCGATGATCCGGTCGAAGGGTGAGGCAGGCACCGGTGACGTGTCCAACGCCACCACCCATATGCGCCGGATCCGCCAGGAGATCCGCAGACTGTCGTCGCTGCCCGTCGACGAACTGTTCGTCGCGGCCAAGGAGTTGCAGGCCCCCTACGAACTCGTGCGCGAGGTCGCCGAGACCGGCAAGCTGCCGGTCGTGCTGTTCACCGCGGGTGGTATCGCCACCCCCGCCGACGCCGCCATGATGATGCAACTCGGCGCGGAAGGCGTCTTCGTCGGTTCCGGCATCTTCAAGTCGGGCAACCCGGCCGAGCGGGCCGCCGCCATCGTCAAGGCCACCACCTTCTACGACGATCCGGATGTGCTGGCCAAGGTCTCGCGCGGTCTCGGCGAGGCGATGGTCGGCATCAATGTCGAGGAGATCGCCCAGCCGCACCGGCTCGCCGAGCGCGGCTGGTAACCGGGCGCGAAGCCCCACCCGAAACGACCGCCGATTCGTCGGCGGTCGTTTCGCTGTCTTCGGCACGCGGCCGAGTCGCCGCCCGGATTTCGACTCTTCGAGGTGGCACACGATCGCCTTATCGTTCCCACAGAACCGCTGGATAGCTTCGGGATTCGATGCCGTGGACATCCGGCGACGCGTTCGTCGGCGTTCCGGCACGAGATATCGGACCGAACGAACGCAAAGGACGAGCAGTTGACGCTTCGTAAGACCGGACGCATCGCGATCGCGGGCCTGGCGGTCACCGCAGCCATGAGCCTCACCGCCTGCGGTGGCGACGACAGCCCGAGCGGCGCCGCGCCGACGCGTACCGCGACCAGCGCGAAGGCCACCGCGACCGCCGACCTGCCGCCGGTACCGACCGCCGCCGATGTGAACGCGCAATTGCAGAAGGCGCTCGATCCGAGTATCCCGTCGTCGGAGAAGCTGGACATGGTGCAGGGGGCCGACGCCGACCCCGACCTACCCAACCGCCTGGCCGAGGCCTACAAGAGCACCGACGCGAAGGTGGAGATCACCGAGGTCACCGCGTTCGGCGACACCATCAACGCCAAGGCGAAACTGGTCTTCAACGGCCAGGAGAACATCGCCGACGTGCCGTTCGTCGCGGAGAACGGTAAATGGAAGGTGCAGAAGGCGTGGGCCTGCCAGATGCTGACGACGCTGGGACAACAGTCGGCCGCCTGTAGCTGATCGACATGCGGCGGGGGAGGACAGGTCGATAGTCACTATCCGTCGGTCCGATCCAGGAGCGCGGGTCGGTCCGGGTGATCCCACCGCACCGAGAAATCCGCGTCGGCCGGGTGTTCCCGCCGATGACGGAGCAATGCCTCGATCGTCCAGCGCTCCTGTTCCGGGGTCCGGCGGCGTAGCGCGGCTTCGGACATGTCGAGCCGCACGGTCAGGTCGAACGCCAGATCTCGTCCGAGCAGCATCGGGCCCGCGACGATCAGCACGGTGCCGGGGTGTGCCCGCCGGATCGCCGCCCGTGCGGATCTGTCGTCGTGCTCGTCCCACAGCGCGGGCAGCCAGCGGTCGCCATCGCGGAGTGCGTCGAGAACTTCCCTTCGCACTGCGGAATAGTCGAACCACGCGGTGCGGTAGGACATTTCGTCGCTGCGGCCGAATTCCAGGCGCAATGACGCCGGGCGTATGAAATCGTGTAGCGCCACCACGTGGGCGCTGCGGCCGACCTCGCGCAGAGCGTCGGCGAAACGCCTGGCCTGCGCGACCGGGTCGGCCGCATCCGCCCCGTCGACGGCGATCACGGTGTGCCCGGTGCGGTCGAGGACGGCGGCGGCGATCGACTCGGCGAGCCGGTCCGGGGTGATCGCGACGAAATTCGGCACCGGTCCATCACAGCAAAGCGATCCGCGAGTGGGTCGGGCGGCAACCCCGTGCCGCCGACCGGCCGCGCTCCGGGGTAGCGGTGTGATCGCCGACCTACCGGCCGACCGGGGTGAATCCGGCGCGGCGGGTTAATCTCTGCCCATGGCGACAATCGAAGAGGCGCTCGAGATCGAACGGCTGGAGCGCGACATCTTCCGTGGTGCGTCCACGAAGACCCAGTTGGAGCGCACGTTCGGCGGTCAGGTTGCCGGCCAGGCACTGGTGGCGGCGGTGCGCACCGTCGAACCTCGCTACCAGGTGCATTCCCTGCACGGATACTTCCTGCGACCGGGTAACCCGCAGGAACGCACGGTGTACCTGGTGGAACGGATCCGCGACGGCCGTTCCTTCTGCACTCGCCGGGTGACCGGTGTGCAGGACGGGGCCGCGATCTTCACCATGTCGGCCTCCTTCCACGTCGGCGACGAGGGTCCGACGCATCAGGACGTGATGCCCGTGGTGAAACTGCCCGACGATCTCTCCGATGTGCAATTCGGACTGAGTCCCGAGCGGCTGTGGGCGATGCGGGAATGGGAGCACTGGGATGTCCGCCCGGTGCCGCAGGAGGATGTGCCGGTGCGCGACGGCGTCGTCTCGCCGCAGCAGGTGTGGTTCCGCTACCGGCACGCGCTGCCCGACGATCCGCTGTTCCACGTCTGCACCCTCGCCTATATGAGCGATATGACGCTGCTCGGCTCCTCCAAGGTCATCCACCCCGACGAACGGACCCAGAACGCCTCGCTCGATCACGCCATGTGGTTCCTGCGGCCGTTCCGCGCCGACGACTGGCTCCTCTACGACCAGTCCTCCCCGTCGGCGAGTTTCGGCCGCGGACTCACCGGCGGCAAGATCTTCAACCGCAAGGGCGAAATGGTGGCGGCCGTCGTCCAGGAAGGTCTGATCCGCAAGCTTCGCGAGGAGTGAATCCCCGGCCACCGTGAGCGGGGCCACAGCGGTGCGGCTCGTAAGCTCTGCGGGGTGAACGCATCCTCGGTCGCCGAATCCGCCGCCGACACCGCCGCCGACACCGCCGCGGAGCACGCGCGCCCCACCATCGGCGTGCTTGCCCTGCAGGGGGACGTGCGCGAACATATCGCGGCATTGACCGAGTGCGGCGCGCGTCCCGTACTGGTGCGCAGGGAATCGGAGTTGGCCGCCGTCGACGGACTCGTATTGCCCGGCGGTGAATCCACCGCCATCAGCAAACTGCTCACGGCCTTCGAACTGCTCGAGCCGTTGCGCGCCCGGCTGCGAAACGGTATGCCCGCCTTCGGTTCCTGTGCGGGCATGATTCTGCTCGCCTCGGAGGTGCTCGATACCAGGCCCGATGCCGAACATCTGTCCGGCATCGATATGACGGTGCGCCGCAACGCCTTCGGACGCCAAGTCGACTCGTTCGAGACCGATCTCGATTTCGCCGGTCTGGACGACGGTCCGATGCGTGCGGTGTTCATCCGCGCGCCGTGGGTCGAGCGGGCGGGGCCGGGGGTCGAGGTCCTCGCGACGGTGCCGAGCGGGCCGTGCGCGGGACGTATCGTCGCCGTGCGCGCGGGCAATGTCCTGGCGACCTCGTTCCACCCCGAGGTGACCGGCGACCTGCGGGTGCACCGGATGTTCGTCGATATCGTGCGCGCCGCGCTGTCGGGCGACTGACGGCGGCTGCCACCCCCGCTGTGGGCGGCGGGCGGATCGCGTTCGGGCGCGTCCATTAGGCTGGTGGAGTTGTCCGTTCGGCCGTCGCGGCCGAAGCCCTCCGGGTTCGCCGCTGCGCCGCGGGTAACGTACTCACGTCCAGACGCGCCAACGACCTGAAGGAAGTAGGGAATGAGCGGCCACTCCAAATGGGCCACCACCAAGCACAAGAAGGCCGCCATCGATGCCAAGCGAGGCAAGCTCTTCGCGAAGCTGATCAAGAACATCGAGGTGGCCGCTCGTACCGGTGGCGGTGACCCGGATGGCAACCCGACGCTGTACGACGCCATCCAGAAGGCGAAGAAATCGTCGGTCCCGAACGACAACATCGAACGCGCCCGCAAGCGTGGCGGTGGT
The DNA here is from genome assembly GCF_040606855.1 of Nocardia sp. NPDC005366. NCBI lineage: Bacteria > Bacillati > Actinomycetota > Actinomycetes > Mycobacteriales > Nocardiaceae > Nocardia > Nocardia sp. NPDC005366. The sequence goes on along the minus strand of NZ_JBEXFQ010000010.1, from coordinate 9,625 downwards.
GAAGAGGCGGGCGGCGCCGACTGGCAGACCATCATGTACGAGGGTTACGGCCCGAACGGCGTCGCCGTCCTGATCGAATGCCTCACCGATAACCGCAATCGCGCCGCGGGCGAGGTCCGTGTCGCGATGACCCGTAACGGCGGCAATATGGCCGATCCGGGTTCGGTCGCCTACCTGTTCCACCGCAAGGGCATCGTCACGCTGGAGAAGAACGGTCTCTCCGAGGACGACGTGCTGATGGCGGTGCTGGACGCGGGGGCCGAAGAGGTCAGCGATCTCGGCGACACCTTCGAGGTCATCAGCGAGCCGACCGACCTGATCCCGGTCCGCAAGGCCCTGCAGGCCGCGGGTATCGACTACGACTCCGCCGAATCGGGTTTCCAGCCCTCGGTGAGCGTGCCGGTGGACGTCGACGCGGCCCGCAAGGTCTTCAAGCTGGTCGACGCGCTGGAGGACAGCGACGACGTGCAGAACGTCTACACCAACGTCGACCTGTCCGACGAGGTGCTCGCGCAGCTCGAAGAGGACTGATTCGCACCGATCAGGGGCGGTCCGCGACGTGCGGACCGCCCCTGATCGCGTTCTACCCCGATTTCCGCACGATGGAGATTTCCGCACAATGGAGACATGGTCTCCCTGACGCTGGTCCGCGGTGACATCACCGAACAGGCCGTCGACGCGGTGGTCAATGCCGCCAACTCTTCGCTGCTCGGCGGCGGGGGAGTGGACGGCGCGATCCACAGGAAGGGCGGTCCCGAGATCCTCGCGGCGTGCCGCGCACTGCGAGCGTCCCACTACGGCAAGGGGTTACCGACCGGACAGGCGGTCGCGACCACCGCGGGACGACTGCCCGCGCGATGGGTGATCCACACCGTCGGCCCGGTCTGGTCGGCCACCGAGGACCGTTCCGGCCTGCTCACTTCCTGCTATCGCGAAGCCCTGCGCGTGGCAGACGAATTGGGCGCCGAGACGGTCGCGTTCCCGGCCGTTTCCACCGGCATCTACGGCTGGCCCGTCGACGACGGCGCCCGCATCGCCGTCGACACGGTCCGATCCACCCCGACCGCGGTGCGAGAAGTTCACTTTATTTTGTTCGACGACAACGCCTTTCGAATATTCGAAGATCGCCTGTCGGCATCGTAGTGCTGGGGTACAGTCGCCTCGATCGAGTGAGCCAGGGAGGAACTCGATGGAGAATCGCAAGCCGCCGCATCCACTCGGACAGGCGGGAGACCCTCCGCGCGAACCACTATCGCGCGGGGTCGTGATCGCCGCGGTAATGGTGCCGATCGTCCTCGTGATCGCGGCCTTCGGCATCTATCTCGCCGTCTCGGGCGGGGCGGACGACGAGGTCACCTTCGTCTACGAAGTGACCGGCGTCGGCGCGACGGCCGATATCTCGTACAACCTCGGGCCCTCGGGTCTCAGCAGGGTCGAAGACGCGCCGCTACCGTGGCAGAAATCGGTCACCGGATCTGCCCAGTGGGCCAGTATCAGCGTCAGTTCCGGTACCGGCGGCGGAACCATCACCTGCCGACTTCTGCTGGACGGCAAAGTGGTCGACCAGGAGACCGCCGTCGGTTTCGCCTCGTGCTCCTACGCGGACTGAGCGCGGTAGTCCACGGGGCGACCAGGACGTCTCCGTGTCGCGGGTGACCGTCGCGCACCCCATCCACTAGACTCTCGAACAGTTGTTCGTGTCTGCGAGAGGGGTTTTCGTGCGGGTGATGGGCGTCGACCCCGGGCTCACCCGATGCGGGCTCAGCGTGGTTGACGGCGGAGTCGGGCGCAAGGTCACCGCGATCGCCGTCGACGTGGTGCGCACGCCGCCCGACCTGGATCTGGCGCACCGCCTGCTCCAGGTCGCCGATGCCGCCGAGCTCTGGATGGATACCCATGAACCGGAGGCGGTGGCCATCGAGCGGGTGTTCGCGCAGCACAATGTGCGGACCGCGATGGGTACCGCGCAGGCGGGCGGAGTGATCGCGCTCGCCGCCGCACGCCGGGGGATTCGGGTGGTATTCCACACCCCCAGCGAGGTGAAGGCGGCGGTCACCGGCAACGGCACGGCGGACAAGGCGCAGGTGACGGCGATGGTCACCCGGATACTCGGGCTGGCCGTGGCACCGAAGCCCGCGGATGCGGCCGATGCGCTGGCTTTGGCGATCTGTCATTGTTGGCGGGCGCCTCTGCTGGAGCGGATGGCCGCGGCCGAGGCGCAGGCCGCCGCGGCACAGCGGCGGTACACCGAACGGCTCGCCGCGCAACGGGCACAGCGGCTCGCCGAACAACGGAAGGCGGTGCGCGGGTGATCGCGTCGGTACGCGGTGAGGTGCTCGAGGTCGCGCTCGACCACACGGTGATCGAGGCGGCAGGGGTCGGCTACCGGCTCAACGCCACTCCCGCCACTCTCGCCACGCTGAACCGTGGCGAGGAAACCCGGTTGTACACGGCGATGATCGTCCGCGAGGATTCGATGACGCTGTTCGGTTTCGCCGATACCGAAGCCCGCGATCTGTTCGGCCTGTTGCAGACGGTATCGGGGGTCGGGCCCCGACTGGCGATGGCGGTGCTCGCCGTCCTCGAACCCGAGGCGCTGCGCAAGGCGCTCGCGGAAAGCAATGTGGCGGCGCTGACCCGCGTGCCCGGCATCGGCAAGCGCGGCGCCGAACGCATGGTGGTCGAGCTGCGCGACAAGGTGAATCTCGTTCCGGTGCAGGCGGGTCCGCCCGGAGCGGTGACCCCGGCGATCGCCCCCGTACGCGATCAGGTGGTCGACGCGCTGACGGGTCTGAGCTTCCCGCTCAAACAGGCCGAACAGGCCGTGGACAGTGTGCTGGCCGAACAGCCCGCCGCCGACACCTCCACCGCGCTGCGCGCCGCGCTCAGCCTGCTCGGCAAGAATCGCTAGGCCGCCATGGATATGGATCACGAAGAAGAATCGGCCGAATCCCAGGTCACCGCGAGCTATCTGCGGTCGGATGGGGAGGTCGAGGCGAGTCTGCGCCCGAAATCGCTCGACGATTTCATCGGCCAGCCGCGAGTCCGCGAACAGCTCTCGCTGGTATTGCGCGGCGCCAAAATGCGTGGCAGCACGCCCGATCACGTGCTGCTCTCCGGCCCGCCCGGCCTCGGCAAGACGAGTATGGCGATGATCATCGCCGCCGAATTGGGTACCGCGCTGCGTATCACCTCGGGTCCGGCGCTGGAACGCGCGGGAGATCTGGCCGCGATGCTCAGCAATCTGGTCGATGGCGACGTGCTGTTCATCGATGAGATCCACCGCATCGCCCGGCCCGCGGAAGAGATGCTGTACCTGGCGATGGAGGATTTCCGGGTCGACGTCGTCGTCGGCAAGGGGCCAGGCGCCACCTCGATTCCGTTGGATATCGCACCGTTCACACTGGTCGGAGCCACGACGCGCTCGGGTGCGCTGACCGGTCCGCTGCGTGACCGCTTCGGTTTCACCGGCCACATGGACTTCTACGAGCCGAGCGAACTGCTCCGGATTCTGCAGCGCTCGGCCCATATCCTCGGCGTCGAGATCGATCTCGAGGCCGCTGCCGAGATCGCGGGCCGTTCCCGCGGCACCCCTCGTATCGCCAACCGCCTGCTGCGTCGGGTCCGCGACTATGCCGAGGTCCGCGCGGACGGGCGCGTCGACCGCGCGATCGCGCGGGCCGCGCTCGAGGTGTACGACGTGGACTCCCTCGGTCTCGACCGTTTGGACCGCGCCGTACTCGGCGCGCTCGTGCGCAGTTTCGGCGGCGGACCGGTCGGCGTCTCCACGCTGGCGGTCGCCGTCGGCGAGGAGTCCGCCACCGTCGAGGAGGTGTGCGAACCATTCCTGGTGCGCGCGGGCATGGTCGCGCGCACCCCTCGTGGCCGGGTCGCGACCGCCGCCGCCTGGGAACATCTCGGCCTGGTCGCGCCCCCGGATCTCGTCTTCGGCGCCATCGAGGTACGCGGTCGCGAACCCCACCCGACCCTCGACCTGTTCGACTGATCGAGTGGCGCGCCACCGCGTGGCTTCGAGGTCGTTTCCGGTCGGACTCGATGGCGGCGTGCGCACTCCGGGCGGCCGAGTCGGTCTCGGCGGGATAGAGTCGATCGGGTGGCCGTGGTCCAGACAGTTCTCGCGCGAGTTCCCGAGCCGTATCGTTCCCAGCTGATCCTGCATCGGGAGAAGCTGAAGTTCGCCGTGGTCGGCGCACTGACCTGGTTCATCGATACCGGAGTGGTGTATGCGACGAAGTTGACCGTGCTGGGCGAAAAGCCGCTGACCGCACGACTTCTCGGTGTATTGATCGCCACTATCGCGTCCTACGTCCTGAACCGCGAGTGGTCGTTCCGTACCAGGGGCGGCAGACAACGCCACCACGAGGCCGCGCTGTTCTTCGCCGTCAGCGCGCTCGGTATCGGCGTCACCCTGCTCCCGCAGGCGATTTCGCTCTATATCTTCGATATTCGCGTACCGCATGTCGGCCCCGTCACCCAGGCGGTGGCGAATTTCATCACCGGCCAGATCCTCGGCGTCCTGTTGGCGATGGTCTTCCGCTTCTGGGCGTTCCGGCGCTTCGTCTTCCCCGACGACCTGCGCGAAGCGGAACTACACAGCATTCAGGGCTGAATTCGCCTCAGCGACGAGGTCCCATGTATTCGAGCGCGGTGACGACCAGGTCGAGGAAGGCGTCGACCTCGTCGCGCTGATATCCTCGCGTGCCCAATCGCGCGTCGGTGAACTGCACCGCCCGCACGTCGGGGATGGTCAAACTGCCCGGCCCGCCGTGTACCAGCGTGGCCGCCACGAGATCGAGGAAGGCGTCCACCTCTTCCTCGTGGTAACCCCGATGTCCGACCGGCGCCCGGGTGAATCGCATCCGACGCACGTCGTCGGGGGTGAGCAGCGGGGCCGGACCCGATCCGCTCCCGCCCGCGGGCGTGGGGCGGATGCCGCGCTGGCGGTATTCGAGTTCGACGTGTACGCGGTCGAGGAATTCATCGACCTGATCCGCCTGATATCCGCGCTCGCCGAACCGGGGCGCGTCGAAGACGGCACGGCGCACGGTGTCGGCGGTCATCGAGCCTCGTCCGTCCAGCGTCGCCGCGACCAGCTCCAGGAAGGCGTCCACCTCGTCCGCGTCGTACCCGCGATGGCCAACCGATGGCATGGCGAAATGAATCCGGCTCACGTCCTCGGGAGTCATCACCCGCGATATTGTGTCAGGCTCGCCATTCGAGGCCGGTCGGTTACCCGTATTCGGTACCGCACGGTCGCTCGTGAACACTTCGCTCCCTTACGAACCGGTCCTTGTGCGCACACTGGTAGGTCTCGCACCCAGGGGTATTCAGTCCTTGCGGACACCGTCGACGAGTAATCGGCGGATGGCCTCGCTGAGCGCCGCGATCGCCGCCTCGTCCGGATCGCGCAGTCCGTGCACGACCCCTGCCAGCAACATGCCGGTGACGGCCCGTGCGGTGTTCAGCGTGTCGAGATCCTGTCGCAGATAACCCAGGTCGACACCGTGTTCGAGATAGCCCGCGGTGAGGGTGTCCGCGGTGTCCAGTAGCCCATACAGGCGGGCGGTCAGTTCGTCGTCGATACCCGTCGCGTGGAAGAGCAACAGCTGGGCGACGCGACGGTCCTCGAGCAGGATGCGGGTCAGCGCGACGCCGATCCGGTCGATCTGGTCGCGGTATTCGTCCAGTGTCGTCGCGGCGTCCGGTGCGTTCTCGGTACCGAGCGCACCGATGATACGGGCGGACAGATCGTCGATGACGTGATCGATGATGTCGCGCTTATTGCTGAAGTAGCGGTAGAACGTGCCGTGTCCGATGCCGAGTTCGACTGCGATATCAGCGATTCCGGTGGCGTGGTAGCCCTTCTCCGCGAAACAGGCGAAGGCGGTGTCGATGATGTCCTGACGCAGTTCGGCCTTGCGTCGTTCGGTCCGCGTCGATGCCTTCGTCACCTGGACGATGATACAGTCGTCATTAACGGAATGATGTGTCATTCTGTGATAAGTGATTCTGTGATAGCTACTTCACAAGCTGGAGGTTCGGCGTGGCGCCTCAGTACGACGCGGTCGTGGTCGGTGCGGGGTTCGGCGGAATGGGGGCGGGCATCGAGCTCGACCGTCTCGGCCTGGGCAATTACGTGATCCTGGAACGCGAGAACGATCTCGGCGGCACCTGGCACGTCAACCACTACCCGGGGCTCGCCGTCGACATCGCCTCGGTGACCTACTCGTATTCCTTCGAGCCCAACCCGTACTGGACGCGGCTGTTCGCGCCCGGCGCTGAGCTCAAGAAGTACGCCGAACACGTGGCCGACAAGTACGGCCTACGTCGCCGGATGCGTTTCGGCGCGGTCGTCGACGGCGCTCGCTGGGACGAGGAACGCGCGCAGTGGGTGGTCACACTGGCGGGCGGTGAATCGGTCACCGGCCGCTATCTGCTCACCGCGACCGGCTTCCTGTCTCAGCCCTATACCCCGCCCTTCCCCGGAATCGAATCGTTCGCGGGCAAGATCATCCACACCACGGCGTGGGAGGACGATTTCGACCTCACCGGACGCAAGGCCGCGATCATCGGCACCGGCGCGACGGCGGTCCAGTTGGTGCCGGAGGCCGCGGACAAGGTCGCCGAGCTGACCGTTTTCCAACGCACCCCGATCTGGGTGGTTCCGAAGCTCGATATGGCGATTCCGGCCCCGGTGCAGAAACTGTTCGCCAAGGTGCCCGCGACGCAGAAGGTCGCGCGGATGGTCAACACCGGCCTGCTCGAGGCGCTGATGGTGGTGGGTGTGCTGCATTTCGAGCAGGCCAAGCCGCTGAACCGGGCGGCGAGCGCGCTGGCCAAAGCCCATCTGCGAGCGCAGGTGCGCGACAAGGAGATTCGCAGGCAGCTCACGCCGCACTACGATTTCGGCTGTAAGCGGCCGACCTTCTCGAATCAGTACTTCAAGGTGTTCAACCGGCCCCACGTGCGGTTGGAGACCAACTCCGTCGACCACATCGAGGCCGACGGCATCGTCACCGCCGACGGGCGCAAGACCGAGATCGACACCTTGATCCTGGCTACCGGCTTCAACCTGTGGGATGTGAACTTTCCCGCCATCGAGATCATCGGACGGGACGGATCGAATCTCGGAAAGTGGTGGCGCGACAACCGTTTCCAGGCCTACGAGGGCATCACCGTGCCGAAATTCCCGAATTTCCTCAGCCTCAACAGCCCGTACTCCTACAGCGGCCTGTCCTACTTCACCACCATCGAGGCGCAGATGAAGCACATCGGCCGCCTCTTCGGCGAAATGCTGCGCCGCGGCGAAACCACCTTCGAGGTCACCGAAGCGGCCAACTCCCGGTTCCTCGCGGAGGTCACCGAACGCCTCGGGGCCTCGGTCTTCTACAGCGGCGACTGCTCCACCGCCCGCAGCTACTACTTCAACCCGCACGGCGAGGCCGCGCTGCTGCGTCCCAACAGCACCGTCAGCACTCATCGGCGTGCGGTCGGATTCTCACTCGAGGATTACACCTTCGGTACGGCGCGGGCGTCGCGATCCGAGTCCGTCTGAGGTCCCCTCCGGTCCACGGTCCGGACGACGACAGGTCAGGCCCTCGACACGGAATGTGTCAGTGCACCGGAAGTCCGGCCTCGGGTGCCTCGGACGCGCCATGTTCGAGTGACCGGTGGACCGCGGCGACGATCGCCCTGCCCATGGCGTTGTTGCCGACGCCGCCGATCACCGCGCCGATACCGGCGGGGACCACCTTGCCGAATCCCAGGACGGTGCGGCGGATGACGAATTGGACGACGAAGCGCTTGACCGGCGACTCCCGCACATCCGACAGGCCGGGCAGTCGCCGGGCGAGTTCCAGATCCCACTGTCGCGCCGACCGGCTCGCGCCGCTGCCGAGCGCTTTGGCGCCGGCCTGACCGAGAACCACCGCCGTCACCATGTGCTCGTCGAGCGCGGTGGCGGTCGTGACCCGCCGCACGGACGTCGCGCCCAGGGTGAACACCGCCGACGCCTCGAGGAAGAACACCGAATCCGCGCCTGCCGCAGCGAGTCCGACCAGCGTCCCGATTCCGGGCACCGCCGCGGTGAGGCCGACAAGTACGCCGCTACTCGTGACGGCGATCAAATAGTGACGTTCCATACGGTCGATGATCTGTTCGGCAGAGGCGCCGGGGTTGGTCCGGCGCACCCAGCCGGTGTATTTGTCGACCAGCGGCGCCTGCGCGTGTACAGCACGGTCGATCAGCGACACGGCGCCTCGATCGAGGAACTTACGCAACAACGATCCACCCTCTCCTCCGGTGCCGCCGACGCCGAATGGCGTCCGCGGTATCCGGTGCCGAGTAGACACCACCCGGGTCCGGTTGTCACAGACCGGGCCGGTGCGGAACCAGGGTGTTCCGGCTCGGACCGCCCCGAGCATCGGGAGGTCGAAGGGTGTGCGGGTGTGGCGGTGGCGATACGAACTGGCAGACTGTGGGGGTACCTGCCCATCCCCACCAACACTAGGGACTGACTTCGACGATGGAACTCCTGTTTCCGCTGCTGCTGGTAGCCCTGCTCGTGCCGATGTTCCTCGGCGTCCGCCGTCAGAAGCGGGAGGCCGAGAAGGTCTCATCGATGCAGGAGAGCCTGAAGATCGGCGACTCGGTCACCACCACGTCGGGTCTTTACGGCACCATCGTCGACCTGGATGACGACACCGTCGATCTGGAGATCGCCGAAGACGTCGTCACCACCTGGTTGCGTCAGGCCATCCGTGATGTGCGCACCGCGGAAGCGACCGACGAGACCGCCGACGAAGTAAACAGCAGCGACACCACCGGCGACGGCGATGACACCTCGGCCGCCGCCGTCGAGGAGTCCAGCGCCCAGACCGAAACCCGGCTGACCAAGGACTGATCGTCGGCTCCGGCCGTCTCGTGCCGGACGCCGCCGCGGGGGTACCCGACCCGCGGCCTTCGCGGGCGCGCCTCCCGGAGCCTCCCGCACCCGATGTCCCCGCCGGGTAATTCGTTCCCGCGGCGTCGATGTGCGCCCGCCTGTTCCACCCTCGACTTCCCGCCTAGGAGATACCTACTGTGCCACCTTCTCAGGGATCGGCGCATCCGCTCCGGTTGCTCGGCATCTACGCCGCAGTGCTGGCCGTGATCTATGCGCTGGTGTTCTTCACCGGTGACAACTCGCCGTCGCCCAAACTCGGCATCGACCTACAGGGTGGAACCCGAGTCACGCTGACGGCCCGCACGCCCGACGGCAGCAAGCCGAGCCAGGACAGTCTGCGCAAAGCGCAGGAAATCATCGAGAGCCGCGTCAACGGCCTCGGTGTCTCCGGCTCCGAGGTCTTGATCGACGGCGACAACCTGGTGATCACGGTGCCGGGCGACGACAGTCAGCAGGCCAGGTCGCTGGCGACCACCGCCAAGCTGTACATCCGCCCGGTGGTCGAGGCCGCGCAGACGGCGAACGGGAAGGTCGTGACGGGTACCGGGGGAACGGGCACCCCGCAGATACCCGGCACGGTGCAGACCGATCCGGCCGCGCCCCCGGCGGCCGACGTTCCGCCGCCCGCCGACGTCCCGCCCGCGGGCGACGTCCCCGCGG